>JAIEMN010000018.1 GCA_019752115.1 Gemmatimonadaceae bacterium | reverse complement strand
GGAGCCGCTGGGGTATGTTTCCCCCGCGGAGTTCGAGGAGCAGTTCTACCGCACCCAAGCGGCTCCTGCGGAGCGCTTGGCACTCAATTAACCGAGTCTCCTCCAAACCCGGGGCGGTTCAGCCGTGTACTCCTTCCACCGGGCCGTGAACCGATCGTACAAGGCGCGTTCCGCGTCGCTCGAAATCAGCGGCGCGTACTCGGTGCCAATCGAGTCGAGCGACTTGGTCAACGTCGCGATGTCCTTCTCGGCACCGCTCATGGCTTCATCAGTGGTCGAGACCACATGCAGAAACTGCGCAATCCGGATGTCCGACGTCGCCGTGTTCATCGCCGAGGTCTTTTCGACGCTGGGCAACCAGTTGTCGGCGATGATCGTTGACTGGTCATTGACCGTCTTCATTTTGAGCACGGAGAAGACCCCAACAAAGGCCGTGATGGCGACCAGTGCCGAGAACGACGTCAACAGCTTCACACCGAGCTTGAGATGCGTGTACCAAGTCATGGCGATGGGCAAGGAAAGGGACGTGAGGGCAATAACCGCCCGGCGTGCGGTTCCGTCGTGACGATCAGCGCCAATCGCGATGACGCGAGGGGGCATCGATCTGACTGCCAGCCGTGCGCATGGCCGTCCTCGGGGCGTTGCCCGATCGGCGTGCACAGCGATCAACCGACAGGAGCCAAACGCCAGGCGGCACAAAGCCCCTGACGTGCGCGCACACACGGTCGGTCAACAGAATCGGCGGACGCATACGTGGTCTTCGAAGACGGCCCGGGCAGTCGTCCACGGCGTCGTGGTACACCAGCGACGCGATCCCCGTATGGCCTCAGGGGCTGATTGCAGCGCGTCGATGACCCAAAGCTCGGCTCGACCGCGCGAGCACTTGAGCGTTCGTCCCTAAGATGACGGAGATTTCAGTCGTCGCACGTGGTCGCGATGATGCGCACATCACGAACCGTCATTGTCGTCGGCGTGGCGCGTGCCGTCGGGACGTCAGCGCACGACCTCAATTCGCACCGTGAGGTCCTCGATCCGGTCGTAGTCGAGCGCCACGCCCAGCCCCGGCTGGTCGAGCGGAACCGGCACCATCCCGTCCGCCGTCATCGTCCATTCGGGCGTGACCAGGTCACGCGCCCAGTAGCGCGCACTGGGGGAGAGATCGCCCGGCTTGGTGAAGCCCGGCAGCGACGCCAGCGCCACGTTGCATGCGCGCCCCACGCCGCTTTCGAGCATGCCGCCGCACCAGACGGGGATGTGGTTCGCCAGGCAGTAATCGTGAATGGCCAGCGAACTCGCAAAGCCGCCCACGCGCCCCGGCTTGATGTTCACGATGCGCCCGGCGTCGAGGGTGACCATCTCGCGCGCCTTGTCGAGCGACGTGATCGATTCATCGAGACAGATCGGCGTCCGCAATTCGCGCTGCAGGGTCGCGTGCTGATAGATGTCGTCCCAGGCGAGCGGTTGCTCGATCATCATCAGGTCGAACTGGTCGAGCTGCCGCATGACGCTGACATCGTCGAGCGTGTACGCGTTGTTCGCGTCGGCCATGAGGGGGGCGTCGGGCAGGGCCTCGCGGGCAGCCGCGATGAAGGCGACATCGTGGCCAGGGGCGATCTTGATCTTCACCTTGCGGTAGCCCTCGGCGTGCGCCGCCGTGACCTTGGCGACCAGCGCCTCGGGGGAGGGCTGAATGCCGAGCGAAATGCCCGTCGCGATCGCATCACGGGTGCCACCAAGCAGACGCGCGAGCGGCATGCCCTGCCGCTGCGCCTCGAGGACCCACATCCCCATCTCGACGGCCGCCTTCGCCATCAGGTTGCCGCGGAAATCGGCTTCAAGCGTCGCGAACACCTCGCCGGGGTGGGAGAAGGAGCGGCCGATGACGCGCGGCGCCACCCAGTCACGGATGGCGATCCACGCGGTATCGATCGCTTCCGGACTGTAGTTCGGAAGCTCACCCGCCACGCCCTCGCTCCACACGGTCACGCCATCCACATCCCGAATCTCGAGCAACGTGATCCGGCGTTCCGATACCACACCCGAGGAGATACGAAACGGCTCGCGCAGGGGTAGGCGCACTTCGCGCAGCGTGATCTGGTCAACGCGCAGCATGGAGAGCTTAGGCAGAGGGAGTGAGTTCGTAGAAGGCCGGCGTGGCCCCCGCGCGGCGGAAGAAGCCACGCACGGTCCAGCCGCGCTCGAGATAGTGGGTCAGCGCACGCCGCGTGGCGAGCCGCCACGCCACGCGCTCTTCGAATGCCAGCCGCTCGTGATCATCAGGAATGCCCACGCGGATTGCCGGTCCGTCGACGAACGCCGATTCGATCGGCAGGGCCGTCGGCTCATAGGGACGCACAACGAACACCCCGTCCGCGACCGGCGCGGCGGGCGGCGTCGCCGGCGTCTCAAGATCCCACGCCGCAATCCAGCGATCGGTATCGAGCGCGCCGTGCAACGGGCTGCCGGTATTGCTGCCATACAGATTCACGGCATACTCCGCCGCCCGTGCCCCCAACCGCATCAGGTTGAGATGCGCGTTGCGCGCCACGAGTGGATCGAAGGTCCAGTACATCAGCGGAATGCCGTGCGAGCGGCACACCGCGCGCTGAAAGTGCTTGAGCCGTTCGCCAAGGTTGGCGCCACGCGCGTCGGGATGCACCGCGAGCATGTCCGACCAGTGTGACAGCGTGCCGTGCCGCAGGCCGCTGATGCCGAACACGAAACCGAGCAGCCGCCCGTCCGCATCGAACGCACCGGCGGTCACCCCGGCCATCTTCTGCGCGACCATCAGGATCGCCGGCGGCACCGTTTCCTTGAAGCCCGGGCCCCAGATGCGCTCCTGCAGCGCGACGCAGGCGGCGTACTCGTCGAGCGTGGCCACCAACCGGATCTCGATGCCATCGGCACCGCGGTGCGACTGACTCACTGGCAAACGGAAGTGAAGGTCCCGGGGCGCACCCTTGCCGCCCCACTGCGCCAAACCTAGCTTCGCGGCCATGGCTACGCTTCCTGCTGATGCCGATCTGCGCGGCGTCCCCGACGCGGTGCTGGCACAGTTCTCCGACGCCCTCACCGGCGAGCTGCTGGCACTCCGCCGGGAGCTGCATCAGCACCCGGAACTCGCCTTCGCCGAGCAGCGGACTGCCGAAACACTCGTCCGCGCGCTCGCGCCGGCGCAGCCGGTGTCCATCGAGCGCGTGGCCGGTACCGGCGTGGTCGCGCGCCTTCGCGGCACCGACCCCTTCGCGCCGGTCGTGGCCCTGCGCGGCGACATCGATGCGCTGCCGATTCAGGAAGCGACCGGGTTGGCCTTCGCCTCGGTGCACCCGGGCGTCATGCACGCCTGCGGCCACGATGTGCACGCCTCGTGGGCAGTCGGGGCCGCGCGTCTCCTCGCGGCGCATCCGGCCACGGGTGATGTGCTCATCGTGCTCCAGCCCGCCGAGGAGATCGGGGAAGGGGCCAACGCCATGCTGGCATCGGGAGCGCTGCACGACGTGCGCGCGATTTTCGGGGCGCACGTCGATCGACGCTTTCCCGTGGGGCAGGTGGTGGCACAGGCCGGGTCGCTGGCCGCCGCCGCCGATACGTTCCGCATTACGCTGCACGGCCGCGGTGCACACGGCGCCCGACCGCATGAAGCGCGTGATCCGGTCCTCGGCGCCGGGCTCCTCATCGCGGCGCTGCAGAGTGTGGTCGCGCGTCGTGTGAACCCGTCAACGCCGGCCGTGCTCACCGTCGCCACGATGACGGCCGGCACAGCGCCCAACGTCATCCCCGAGTCGGCGACGATCGGTGGCACGCTGCGCTCCACCGATCCCGTCACCCGCACGCTGCTCGCCGATGAGCTCACGCGCATCGCGAACGGCATCGCCGCCGCGCATGACCTCTCGGCGGACATTCACATCGAATGGGGTACGCCGCCCATCGTGAACCCGGAGCAGCCCGCTTCTTGGGCCCGTCAGGCGGCGATCAGCCTCGTCGGCGCGGAGCAGGTCGTACCGCTCGGCATCACCAACATGGGCGGCGAAGATTTCGCCTGCTATCTGGAGCAGATCCCGGGGGCCTTTCTGCGCATCGGCGCGCGTGAGCCGGGCGGCGAGCCCACCCCCGCACACACCCCGCACTTTGTGGCGGCCGACGGCTGCCTCTTGGTGGGCGCCGCCGTACTCGCCGAAACCGCCCGCGTCGCCTCCGCCGCACTCGCCGCCGCCCACTAGGCGGACGGCCGCGAGCACGTCAGCGGCTCAGTTCTTGGTCCAGATCGCGAGCAGTCCGCAGGTCGGCGACATCGTGCTCCACTGCACCGGAATCGACGCCTGCCCGGCGTAGTACTCCATGCCGAGCACGTCCTGCGGGGGAATGGAGTTGATGTCGAACAGATTCTGCTGTCCCTGGCCGTCGTACATCACCACCCCATTGAGTACCACGGCGGCGTAGCAGGCACCGGCATTGGCGCCGCGTGCCACATCCCCGGGGCCGATCTTGGGGAGCAGGTCCGGCTTCATCGTGTCCATGCCGCGGTTGTTGCCCAGGTAGGCGGCACCGGGCATCGCGGTGCCCCGCAGGATGGTCACCCCGGGGATGCGCGCGAGGACATCGGCGAGGGGCCGACCGACCTGGCCCTCGAAGTCTTTGGCCACCAGAAAGCGCCCGCCGTTCACCTTCTTGGCGCGACGTTCTTCGAAGCTCGCCATGCGGGCCGTCACGGCATCGGCGGTGGTAACGACCCCCGCCACCATCGCCGGCGCCGGCGAGAGTTCAATCCGATACTCCGGATCGCTCGCCGACATCACGTTGAAGTAGCTCGAAAAGGGGCGGAAGCCAGGCTTATGCGCTTCAACGAGATAGCGCCCCTTGGGCACACTATCCATGAGGAAGATGCCGCTGCTGTCGGTCTTCACCATGCGGTTGATCGCCTTGAGGTGCACCTCGACGCCGGCGAGCGGCTTGCCGCCCGGCATCACCACCACCTGTCCGGTAATCGGCACCTGCGCCCATGCCCCAACCGGCAGCACGGCACAGGCGGCAGCCGCCACGAGCACCCCAACGCGAGGTCGCATCATGCACGCTCCGACCAGAGACGCTTGGTGACCTGCAGGAGCACGACGCCCGAGACGACGCACACGCCCGAAAGGACCAGCGCGTCGTTCAAGCGCGACGGATCACCCGGCAGATAGATCCAGCTGCCGATCGCAAAGAGCGACGACCAGATCACCACGCACCCCGCGAGCCAGCCGATGGCCGACGCCGCCATGCGGTTCTCCTGCGCCACCTCGGCGTCGCTGACCCCGGCTTCCTGGCGGATGCTCGTCCAGCCGCCGCCCGCGGGCTTCACCTTGCGGACAAACGCGAGCAGCGTGGCGCGATCGGTCGCTGGCCCGACGAACGCCGTCACCAGCCAGGCGACCGTGGTGATGCCGACCTGCACGATCGTGTTCATGGCAAAGCCGGCGTCGGGCATCAGCTTGGGCACCACGATCGACGTCAGGAGCGATACCACCATCGCCACGATCTCGCACCACGCCGACACGCGCCACCAGAACCAGCGGGCGATGTAGAGCAGGCCGGTGCCGGCGCCGATCGACAGCAGCACCTGGAACGCCTGCTGTGCGGAGCTCATGGTCAGGCTGAGCAGCGCCGCGAACACATAGAGGAACAGCGTGCACAGGCGGCCGGCATTCACGTAGTGCGCCTCGGTGCCATCCTTCTTTACGAAGCGCCGGTAGAAGTCGTGCACGAGATACGACGAGCCCCAGTTGAGGTGCGTCAGGATCGTGGACGAATTGGCCGCCAGCAGGCCGCCGATCATGAGCCCCGTGAAGCCCACCGGCAGGAACTTGAGCATCGCCGGAAATGCCGAGTCGTGGCCGATGAGCGACTGGTCGGCGTTCGGGAACGCCGCCTGGATGGACGCGAGATCGGGGTACACGATGATCGAGCAGAGCGCCGTGATGATCCACGGCCATGGGCGCAGGACGTAGTGCGCGATGTTGAAGAAGAGCGTCCCACCCAGCGAGTCCTTCTCGGACTTGGAGGCGAGCATGCGCTGCGCGATGTACGAGCCGCCCCCCGGTTCGGCGCCCGGATACCAGTTCGCCCACCAGCTCACGGCGATGGGCAGAATGAAGACCATCAGCGCCAGATCGGTCATGCCGAAGTTCGGCAGGATATCGAGAATCGGCTGCCCGCTGCCGTCCTTCGCCGACATCACCGGCTGGGCATTGCCGGCCGCCTGCACGACCTGCGTCGATGCCAGCTTCTCGATCAGCGCCTTGAGGCCGGCGACGCCGTCGGGCGCGCCCACGAGGCGACGCCCGACTTCCACGAGCGAAAACCACGCCGCAGCGAACACCGCCGTCATCTTGATGAAGAACTGGATCATGTCGATGACGAGCACGCCCCAGAGCCCCGAGTGGGCGGCGAACACCACGTTCAGGACGCCGGTGAGCAGGATCGTCTGCCACGGCGCGAGACCAAAGAGGATGTTGGCGATCTTGCACGCGGCCAGCGTCACCATCCCCATGATGAAGCAGTTGAAGAACAGCCCGAGGTACACCGCGCGAAAGCCGCGCACGAGCGACGCTTCCTTGCCGCTGTAGCGGAGCTCGTAGAACTCGAGATCGGTGAGCACGCCCGAGCGACGCCAGAGGCGCGCAAAGAAGAACACCGTCGCGATGCCGGTGAGCACGAACGCCCACCACTGCCAGTTGCCGGCGACGCCGTACCGGCGCACCTGCTCGGTGACCCAGTTGGGGGTATCACTCGAGAAGGTCGTGGCGACCATCGAGAGTCCGGCCAGCCACCAGGGCACCGATCGCCCGGAGGCAAAGAATTCGGTGGTGTTCTGGCCGGAGCGCTTGGCGATGAACAGGGCCGGGACGAAGCACACCAGGATGGTGGCCGCCACGATCACCCAGTCGATCCAGGAGATGGTCATGCGGGGGAGGCAGGGGGTGGCCCGGTCGGCGCACGATGGCCGGGTCGGGGGAGACGAGCGGGAATGTGGAGCCGGGCCCACGCGGGGGCAACGCGTTCGCGCTGGCGTTTCGCACTGGCGTTTCGCACTGGCGTTTCGCACTGGCGTTTCGCGCTGGCCACGACCGACGCCCCCAGCGGACCCTTGGCGCCGCTCGCAGCCCGTGCTAGCGTGACCGACATGTCTACCGGTTCGCGGCCCGCATGAATGGCCTGTTCGATGTCGGCGCGCCCCTCGCGGTTGGGGTGCGGTGGCTGCTGCTGCTCGCCTACAGCGGTATCATCGGCGCGGCGGTCATGCACGACCTCGTCATCGATCCGCGCATCGATAGTACCGTGGCGGGGCGCCTGCGGACGCTGCTGAGCCGGGCGGCATGGGGCGCGCTGGCTGCGCTGGGTCTCCGGCTCATCATGCAGGTGCTCGCCATCTACGGCGCCCCGTCCGCCATCGAATGGAGCGGCGTTCCGGCGATCCTCACCGGTACCACGTGGGGGAAGGCGTGGATGGCGCAGGTGGTGGCCACGGTCGCGCTGGCGCTGCTGGCGGACAGCCCCGCCGATGCGACCACGCGGGGGGTGCGCGCCGCGCTCCTGTTCATGCTGGGGTTGGGGGCCGCGTTCAGTGGGCACGCCGCGGCCATCGAGTTCGGGGCGGCGGCCGTGCTGGCCGCGGACATGCTGCATCTCCTTGCGGCCGGCATCTGGATCGGCGGCCTCGCGGCCCTGCTCGCGACCGGGTGGCTCGCCTGCGATGGCGCGGCGTTTCATCGCATTCGCCGACGCTTCTCCACGCTCGCGCTGGCCAGCGCCAGTGTGCTGGCGCTCACCGGCATCACCGGCGCCGGTTCGCAGGGGGTGACGTTCGCCAATCTCACCACCGATCACTACGCGATCACCATGCTGCGCAAGCTGGTCGTCGTCGCGGTGGTGATTGTCCTCGGAGGGCTCAACTGGCGCAGCACGCGCGATGCCGACGCCCGGCAGGTCATTCCCACGGGCTTTGCGCGGGTCGCGCGCATCGAGGTCGTGCTCGGCGTCCTCGTCCTCCTGCTCACCGCCATTCTGGTGGCCACCGAAACGCCCGGGAGCGGCTCGTAACGGACCGACCGGCGGCGGCCGCGGACTTCTCGCCGGCCCGGCAGGTGGTCATATTTCGCCGCTCGGGGCGTTAGCTCAGCTGGGAGAGCACCTGCTTTGCAAGCAGGGGGTCATCGGTTCGATCCCGATACGCTCCACTTCGTAGCACCAGGGGAACCCGCGCGCGGCCGCGTGGCCCGCACGCTGCTGCCGCCATCGGCCTTCTCTCGGTACATGTGCACGTCGGCGGCCGCCAACAGGCCGTGCGCCGTCGTGCCGTCCAGTGGCGCCATGGCGCTCCCGATGCTCGCGCCCCCCCCCGCGACCACGCCACTCGCGATCTCCACCGGCTCGGCCAGCGCCGTCAGAATCGTCTCCTGCACGTAGAGCAGGTCGCGGCGGCTCGTCACGTCCGTCAGCAGCACGACGAACTCGTCACCACCGATGCGGGCGACCGCGTCTGAACGACGCACGCTCTCCAGCAACCGACCGGCGACCGCCTTCAGCATCAGATCCCCGGCCGCGTGCCCGTGCCGATCGTTGACGGCCTTGAAGCCGTCGAGATCCACGAACAACACCCCGGTCTTTCGGCCATACCGCGCGCCAAGCGCGAGCGCCCGCTCGAGGTGATCCAGAAAGAGCGTCCGGTTCGCGAGCCCGGTGAGCGGGTCGTGGGTCGCGCGATGCGCGGCGTCCAGCCGTGCGGCTTCCAGCGCGGCGATCCGCCGCTGGCGTTCGAACGCAAAGGCCAGCAGTCGCGCCATCGAGCCCGGCTCGACCTCGCGCTTATGGGCACACTCCAGCGCGCCGGCCCGCAGCGCGCAGATGGCACTCGCATCGCAGACCGCGCGCGAGTAGACGACCACCGGCAGCTCCGGGGCCGCCCCCCGCACCCCGGCCAGGGCGGCCACGCCGTCGGCGTCGGCCAGATTCCATTCCAGCACGACCCCATCGACCACGCTCTTGGCGTCGGCCGCCATCAGCCGCGGGATCGCCTCGGCCAGCGTTGCCGCCGACACCACCGTCATCTCCGCCCCCCAGCGAGCGCGCAGCGCCGCCTCGGAACGAAGCGCCTCGTCCCGGTCATTATCGATGAGCAAGACCCGGAGCGGCCCGCGGCCGACTCTGTTATCCACACCCGGGCCCATTTCGGTGTTTTGTGATGGGATGCTTCCGGCGACCATTCTTCCGACCTCCTGATGACCACCGTTTCGTCGACGCCGATCGCTGAGGGAACCGTAGCGCCCGACTTCACACTCGCCTCGACCTCCGGCGAGAGCGTGACGCTGTCGAGCTTTCGCGGCCACCGTCATGTGCTCCTGGCCTTCTTCCCGCTCGCGTTCACCAGTGTCTGCACTAGCGAATTGTGTGCCTTCGGCGACGATTTCGATGCCTTCTCGGCTGCCGGCGTCGAAGTGCTTCCCATTTCAGTGGATGCCGTGCCGTCGTTGAAGGAGTTTCGCAGCAAGTACGACATGAAGGTGCAGCTCCTCTCCGACTTCAAGCGGGAAGCCACCGTTGCCTATGGAGTGCTCCGGCCCGATGCCTTCTTCGCCGAGCGCGCCTACATCCTGATCGACACCACGGGGGTCGTGCGGTGGGTGCATGTGGAGGCGCATCCGGGTCTCAAGCGCGAGAATGCGGAAATCCTCGCGGCTATCAAGAACGTGACTGGCTGATCGCCGGTCCGGCCTGACGTGAAAAGGGGCGCCCAGTATGGGCGCCCCTTTTTTTCGTGAACGGAGCCGCGCGGTCAGCCCTGAACGACGGCCTCGCCCACCGTCACCGGCACGCGCCGCGGCTGCGCCGGCGCCAGCTTCCCGATGCGGAGCGACAGGACGCCGTGCGCGTACGTCGCCGAGATGGCCTGCGGATCGGCGCTCTTCGGAAGGCGGAAGCGCCGCAGGAACGCGCCCTGGCTGCGCTCCGCGAAGAGCGTGCGCTCCCCCTCCGCGAGCGTGGTCGCCGGCCGCGTGCCCTTCACGGTGAGCGTGCTGTCCTCGGCGAGGACCTCCACCGAGTCGGGCGAGACCCCGGGCACGTCGAGGGTTAGCGTGAAGCCCGTGCTGTCCTCGCGCGCATCGGCCGTCGGCTGCCAGGCCGTGGCCGGACGGTTCACAAAGACATCGTCAAAGATCCGGTCGAGCTCCCGCCGCAGCGAAAGCGTGGACGAGGCGGTCGGCATCAGCGGAATCGTATGGATCGTCATGGCGGCAACTCCTGAAGCAGAAGGTGGTTGATCGGCCGAGCGCCGGAACGCCAGCGCGGCCTCTGTCCGAGCAAGGAGCAGGTGCCGTACCCGACGAAGTCGGCCACCCTGAACGGATTCCTCGGAGCAGGGTCTGCCGCTCCGGCACCAGCCTGTCTGCTTGGCAGTTCTCGGTCATCTTGTCCGGTGCCCGCACATCTCCTACCTTGCGACGATCGGCGCTGATCGGCCGGTGATCTTCAGCCGGTGTGTTCTCCGAGGAGTTCGATGCCTACCACAGCCGCCCTGCTCGCCGCCGCCGCCGACACGGCCGCCTTGCTCTCGGCGTCCGGCGACCCCGCGCTGGCGCTCCCCGCGGTACTCGGGCGCCTGGGCAGCGCGCTCGAGGCCACCACGGTCACCTATGCGGCCACGGCGGCCGACGCCCCCGCAATCGTGTGGACCTCGCCGGTCGTCGCCGATGCGGCGTCGAGCGCGCAATTCGCCGTTAGTGGCGGCGCCGAGGGCATCGGGACCCTCACCGTGCAGCGGGGGCAGATGCTCGCCGACGATGAGCAGGCGCTCGCGCGCACCGTCGCGGGGCTGCTCGGCATCGCGCACGCGCGCGACCGCTACACGCGGCAGCTCGAACGCGAAGTCACCGAGCGGGTGCGCGAGGTCGCGAATCAGCGGGCTTTCATCGAGTGTGTGGTGGACTCCCTGCCGGTCGGCCTGTATGTCGTTGACCGCGACTATCGGATTCACGCTTGGAATCACAAGCGCGAGACCGGCCTGCAGGGCGTCGCGCGGCATGATGCTATCGGCCGGACGATCTTCGAAGTGTTGAGCCGCCAGCCCGCCGACCGACTGCGCGCCGAGTTCGATGAGGTGTTTCGCAGCGGCACGCTGCAGCAGTTCCAGATGGAAAGCGACGCGTTCGGTGAACGGCGCACGTTCCGCATCTCCAAGATTCCGATGCGGCTCGGGAGTACGCTGGTCACGCATGTGATCACCGTGGGTGAAGACATCACCGACCTGCGTGCCGCCTTCGACCGCAGAGCGCAAACCGAGAAGCTCGCCGCGCTCGGGCAGCTTGCGGCCGGTGTCATGCACGAGATCAACAACCCGCTGGCCACGATTTCGGCGTGCGCCGAGTCGATGGCGCTGCAGCAGGAAATGGACGGCGCCGGTCCGCCGCCGCGCGAGATGCTCAAGATCATCGATCTCGAGGTCGAGCGCTGCAAGAAGATCGTAAACGGGCTGCTCGATTTCTCGCGCCCCAAGGCCGCCGGGCGCGAACCGATCGATGTGAGCAGCGTGGTGCAGCAGGGGCTGTTCCTGCTCCAGCATCATCCCCGCTTTCGGCGCATTCGCCTCGTGACGGAGCTGGCGCCGCCGGGCGCGCTGCTCATCTCCGGCGACGCCGACCAACTGGTGCAGGTGCTCATCGCGCTCGCCATGAACGCGATGGACGTCACGCCCGAGGGCAAGGCGGTGACCATCCGGACCCGTCCCGATCGCACGCCGGGCGGTGCCCCGCGGGCCCTTATCGAAGTGGCGGATGAAGGGCCCGGTGTGCCCCGTCACCTGCAGGCGAAGGTCTTTGAACCATTCTTCACGACCAAGCCGCCGGGGCAGGGCACCGGTCTTGGCCTGGCCATCTGTTACGGCATTGTGAACGATCACGGCGGAGCGCTGGAACTCGTGTCGCCCGAAGGGAGCGGGGCGACGTTCCGGGTCTCGCTGCCCATGGAGGAGGCGTGACGACACCTCGCACCGGCATCCGGGTGCTGCTCGCGGACGACGAGCCGCATCTGGGCGCCATTCTGGAGCAGTTCCTGACGGCGCGCGGCTTTGCCGTGACCGCCGTCCGCGATGGACGGGCGGCGCTCGACGCGCTGCGCACCGCGCCGTTCGATGTGGCGTTGCTCGATGTGGTGATGCCGGAGATGGATGGGCTCGAAGTGCTCCGCCGCGTGCGCGAGGAATCGACGCCCCCGGAGATTCTCATCATCACCGGCAACGGTACCGTGGAGACCGCCCTGGCCGCGCTGCGGCTGGGGGCCTACGACGTGCTCTCCAAGCCGTATCGCATGGCCGAGATCGAAGCGGTCATTCGACGCGCCTGGGAGAAGCGCATGCTGGTGCGCGAGAATCATCGCCTCCGCGCGCGGCTGGCGATCGACACGAGCGCCGCACCGGCGTTCGTGACGCAGTACGCGCCGCTGCGCGCGGTGCTTGCCACCCTCGAGCCTTTGCGGGCTGACGATGCGCCGGTGCTGGTGTGGGGCGAAGCCGGCGTGGGCAAGCGTGCGTTTGCCCGCTGGCTGCACGACGGACGCGGGGCCGATGCGGCCTGGATCGAGTGCAACGCGGCCGTGGACACGCCGGGGGCGTTGGCGCGCCTGCTGGGCACGGAAGTGCCGGGGGCGGAACCCGTTGTGCAGGTGGGGGCGCTCGAGGCGGCCGCCGGCGGCACGCTCTTCGTGCGCGCCTTTGCGCGGCTCGATCACGCGGCCCAGCGGCAGATCGCCGAGGCCGTGGCGCGCGGCTGGTTCGTGCGCCAGGGCGGCACCCAGCCGGTACCGCTGGAGTGTCGCGTCGTGGTGGCGCTCATGCGCGACCCGGACGTGCTCGTGGCGGAGGGCGGGCTCGATGCGGAGGCCGCGCATACGTTGTCGGCGGTGCGCGTCGTGCTGCCGCCCCTGCGGGAGCGCGCGGTGGATGTCCCCCTGCTGGCGACGGCCGCGCTGCCGTCCGGGCGCACGCTCTCGGCCGACGCGATCGCGTGGCTCGAGTCGCGCGACTGGCCCGGCAACGTGCGCGCGCTGGTGGACAGCGTGCGGCGGGCAGCGCAGCTGACGACCGCGGCTGAGGTCACGGCGGCCGACCTGACGGCCGCCGAGAGCGGTGCCGCGCGCGACGCACGCCCGGGAGCGCGCGCCGACGACCGCGCCGCGTCACCCGCGGCCGCCGTGACGACCGCATCGGGCACCAGCGGCACCGGGCCCGCGCCGCGCACGCTCGAAGCGGTCGAACGCGCCTATATCGCCGACACGCTGCAGGCGGTGGGGTGGCATCAGGGGCGCGCGGCGGAAGCGTTGGGGATCTCGCCCAAGACGCTCTACCGCAAGATTCGCGAATACGGCTTCGTCCGCCCGTCGGGGCGAACCCTCCGGTGATCGCATGAAGATTCTCGTCATTGAAGACGATCCGACCGTCGGCGAGTTCGTCCGCCGCGGCCTCGAGGAGCAGCGGTGGCAGACCGATCTCGTGAACAACGGATTGGAAGGCGAACGCCTGGCACTGGCGCAGGCCTACGATCTCATCGTGCTCGATATGCGCCTCCCCGGGCGCAACGGGCTCGACGTGCTGCGCACGCTGCGGGCGCGTGGTTTCGAACGTCCGGTGCTGGTGCTCACGGCGCAGGACGCCGTCGATGCCAAGGTCGAGACGCTGCGCGCGGGCGCGGATGACTATGTCACCAAGCCGTTCGCCTTCGAAGAGTTGCTTGCACGCGCCGAGGCGTTGCTGCGCCGTCCGCGCGCGCTGGCGTCGCCGCAACTCACCGTGGGCGATCTGGAGCTCGATCAGGGCACTCGCGAAGTGCGACGCGCCGGTGAGCTGATCGAACTCACCCCCAAGGAGTTCGCCGTGCTCGAGTACCTCATGCGTCATGCCGGACGCGTGATGAGCCGGACGCTCATCACCGAGTACGCGTGGGGCTATCACTTCGATCCCGGCACCAACATCGTGGACGTGGTGATCAATCATCTGCGCAAGAAGATCGATGCCCGCTTTGACAAGAAGCTCATCACCACGGTGCGTGGGGTGGGCTACATGATCCGCGCGTAGGGATCCCGCTCGTGGGCTCGATCCGCACCCGCCTCACCGTCGCCTGGACGGCCGCGTTCCTCGGCACGCTCGTGATCTTCTCGATCACGCTGCTCGCCGTGCGGCGCGAGCTGCTCTATCGCGAACTCGAGCAGCGGGTCATGGCGGAAGCGCGGCAGGTGCGCGAAGCCATCATCGTAGCCCGCAGTACCGGCTGGGAACCTATCCTGGCGCAGAAGGACCCGCTCGCCGCGCGCACGGTGAGCATGCGCATGAGTGCCTTCCTTTCGATTCTCGAGGGGTACGTGCTCGTGCAGGACAGTACGGGCTACGATCTGTACGCCTCGTCCGCGGTCTCGGCTCTGTCGGTGTCCGATCGTGACGCCTTCAGTACGGCGGCCCGCACGCACACCGATACGCTGCGGGTCAAGTCGGTGAGCATGCGGGAGGACGACGTCGTGCTCGCCACGCTCAACGTGCCGCTGAGTGCGAACGATCGGTATCGCGTGTATGCCGCGCTCAGCACGACGGGGATCGAGTTCACGCCGCGCGAGCTCGTCGGGACCATGGTCGTGATCACGCCCTTCCTGCTCGCCATCTCGGTGATGTTTGCGTACATCATCGCCGGCCGCGCCTTCCGGCCCATTGATCGCATCATCGATCAGGTCGAGGCGATCACCGACGGTCGGTCGCTGCATCGCCGGCTCGCGATCGGCGCCGCCGGCGATGAACTCGCGCGCCTCTCCACCACGCTGAACGCCTTTATCGAGCGGCTCGAGACCTCATTCGGCGCGTTGCGGCGCTTCACCGCCGACGCCAGCCATGAACTCAAGACGCCGCTGGCCGTGATGCGCGCCGACGTCGAGCGGGCCATGAGCCATCTGGCCACCGAAGACGAGCAGGCCGAGGCGCTCGAGGAAGCGCTGCAGCAGGTGACCCGCATGGCCGACCTCGTGGATTCGCTGCTCACGCTGGCGCGTGCCGACGAAGGCCGCTTTGATCTCTTCCGGGAGCCGATCGAACTCGCCCCGCTCGCGCGGGAGACGCTGGAGACCGCGCGCCTGTTGGGCGAAGATGCCGGGCTCGCGATCGAGGCGTCGCAGCTCGACAATGCCGAGGTGCTCGGCGATATCACACGCCTGCGGCAGCTGTTCCTCAATCTCGTCACCAACGCGATCAAGTACACCCCGCGTGGCGGGACGGTGGACATCACGCTGGTGCGCGAAGACGAAGTCGCGCGCTTTGCGGTGCGGGATACCGGCATCGGCATCGCGGCGGCCGATCTCCCGTACGTGTTCGAGCGCTTCTGGCGCGCCGACCGGGTGCGCTCGCGCGCGACGGAGCGTGGCGGGTTCGGGCTGGGGCTCGCGATTTCGCAGTGGATCGCGCAGGCGCACGGGGGCACGCTCGAGGTCCAGTCGCGATTGGGGCGGGGCAGCACGTTCGTGGTGACGTTGCCGCTGGCCGGTCATCCGGGGTCGGGGATGACTGGTGAATACGAGTCGATTGTCAATACCCAGGGGGCGTTGGATTCCGAGGGGGGAATGCTAACCCGGGATTAATCAGAACCTAATCTTGGTTCCATTGCTGCTTCATTCGCCGGGCGTAGAATCGCGAAGTCAGCTCCCGGGCCCTCTGTCCGGGAGGTCGACGTACAGCCCGTACCCCGGACACGCGAGATGTTCAATAACCTGATCGAATCTCAGGCGAAGAAGCAGAAGCGCGCGGGCGGGGGGTTCATGTCCATTCTCCTCCATACGGCGGTGGTCATCGCTCTCGTGATTGTCACGAAGAACGCTGGCATCGTGAATGAGAAGCCGAAGGAAGAGAAGGTTGACTTCGTTGAGGTCAAGAAGGACGAACCCAAGCCACCCGAGCCCGAGAAGCCGCCGCCACCGCCGGATGCCGTGGCCGCGCCCCCGCCACCGAAGGGGTTCCAGGTGCTCACCGCACCGGTCGAAATCCCGAACGTGATTCCGGACATTGACCTCTCCAAGAAGGTGACGGACGAGGCCGACTTCTCCGGTAAGGGTGTTGCTGGTGGTATCGCGAAGGGTGTGGAAGGCGGTAAGGGGCCGGTGATTCAGAACGCCGACCAGCCGTACTTCGACTTCCAGGTAGAAAAGCCCGTGGTCATGGCGCCTGGAACCCAGGGCCCGGCGTATCCCGACATGCTCCGCACGGCCGGCATCGAGGGCACCGTCCTCGCGCAGTTCGTCGTCGACACCACCGGACGCGCCGACATGGGCACGTTCAAGGCGCTCAAGTCCGACAACGACCTGTTCACGTCCGCTGTGAAGAACGCGCTGCAGCGCATGCGCTTCCTGCCCGCCGAAGTCGGCGGCCGGAAGGTGAAGCAGCTCGTGCAGCAGCCGTTCCAGTTCTCGCTGAATCGCTAAGTCTCAACCTCACGTTTTGCGGAGATTCGTTTCATGAACATGTCGCTGATGGAGCTGTACCAGTCGATGGGCTGGTTCGCCAAGGGTATCGTCTTCACGCTCCTTGGCATGTCGGCCCTGTCGTTCACGCAGCTCATCTCGAAGTGGTGGTCGATGCGCAAGGCGCAGGCCGAGACGCGCAAGTTCGCCCCCGAGTTCTCGCAGTTCCTCGAAGAGGACAACCTCACCGAGGCCATCAAGCTCGCCGAAGGCTACAAGAAGTCGCACGTGGCCCGCGTCCTTGGCGGCGCCCTCTCGGAAATCCGTCCGCTCATCCAGGACGGCTCGGTGACCGTGGCCGACATCAACTCGGCCGAGCGTGCGGTTGAGCGCGAAATGCTGATGACCGTCGTTGACCTGAAGCGCGGCCTCGGCATCCTGGCCACCGTCGGCGCCACGTCGCCGTTCGTCGGTCTGCTCGGCACCACGATGGGTATCGTCAACTCCTTCACGGGTATGGCCGCGTCGGGTGCGGGTGGTATCTCCGCCATCGCCGCCGGTGTTGCCGAAGCCCTCATCACGACGGCTATCGGTATCGGCGTCGCCATTCCGGCCGTGTGGTCGTACAACTACTTCCAGACGAAGATCGACAACCTCACGGCCGAGATGACGTACACGTCGAAGGAAATGATCGACTACCTCATCAAGGGCGTCTCGGGCGAGTTCGGTCGTTCGCGCTTCACGCGTGAATTCAACACGGCCGGCGGCTCGGCCATCTCGCAGTAAGCCAGTTCACGACGGTGGGTCACCGGGCGCCCGTGCGGGGCGCCCCGGGGCCAGCCTTCATCCGTAACCACGGAGTAGCGCCATGGGTATGAGTGTCAGTGGCGGCGGCGGCGTCAAAGCCGAACCGAACGTCACACCCATGATCGACGTGATGCTGGTGCTCCTCATCATCTTCATGATCACCATCCCGCAGATCAACGCGGGCTTCAAGGCGGTCCCACCGGAAGGGCAGAACCTCAAGCCCCATCCGGAAGAAGATGGTGACCAGGTGCTCGGTATCGACGATCAGGGTCGATTCTATCTGAACAAGAAGCCGGTCCGCGCTGAAGATCTCGAGACGGCAGTCCACGATATCTACGGCAAGGAACGCGAGGATTACATCATGTACGTGAAGGCCCATAAGGACCTTCAGTACCTGAAGGTGATCGACGCACTCGGCACGCTGTCCAAGGGCGGCGTCCGCGTGGCGGCGCTCATCACCGAGCAGCTCCCCGGGACGGAGTCGCTCGTGGAAGCCGATCGCATCAAGCCAGGGAAATAAGCCATGGGCATGTCAACCGGTGGGGGCGGCGGGAGTCTCAATAACGAGATCAACGTGACGCCCATGATCGACGTGCTCCTCGTGCTGCTGATCATCTTCATGATGATCATCCCCATGAGCCGCAAGGCGATCGACACGCAGCTCCCCGATCCGAATCCGCCGCAGCAGACCTCGCAGGTGAATCCGGATCAGATCGTGCTGGAGATTCTTCCGGACGACAAGTACGCGATCAACAAGGAGCCGATCCCGAAGGAGCAGCTCTTTACGCGTCTCAAGTCGATCTACGATCCGCGTCCCGAAAAGATCATCTTCGTGAAGGGGGACACCCTTACCAAGTACGCGAATGTGATCTGGGCCATGGACCAGGCGCGTGGCGCCGGGGTCAAGGTCATCGGCGTCGCGCCGAAGTGAGCCACGGTCCGGAGGTGCCTCAGGGCACCTCTGGGCAGGGCGTGGTGTTTCATACGGCAGGCGAACCCTTTCGGGGTCGCCTGCCGTACTATTTTGCGGATGGATGTCCGTTATCATCCCGTCTCCGGGATGACCGCACTGCACTCTGACCCCTGGCATGACCGCCTTTCCCGACGATTCCGCTGACCCGGCGCTGCCGCCCGGCCCTCAGGATCGCCCGCGCTATCGGCCCCCCATTGGCATGCCGGGGTCGAAGAGCAAGCGGACGGGCAGTCTGCTGCTCTCCATTTTCCTGCACCTGCTCGTCATTGCGCTGCTGATCGTGCCGTTCACCTCGCCGGAGCTCATGAAGGAAGTGCTCGGCGCCGGTGGGATTGGCCCGGCTGGTGGCGGCGGCGGCGGTCGCAAGGGCACGGGCGGGCAGATGAAGCAGGAGCGGCTGCAGTTCGTCCGGGTCGCGCCCACGCCGGTCCCGACGCCCACGCCGCCGATGGTCAAGCCACCGGAGATCAAGCCGCCGGTGGTGCCCCCTCCGGTGCCGCCCAAGCCCCAGCCCACGCCGACGCCGGCCGCTCCCACGCCGGCGGCGTCTGCTGCGTCGGACGTGAAGTCGGAGACGGTCGGGACCGGCGGGGGCGCTGGCAACGACGGAGGCCCCGGCAATGGCCCGGGCACGGGCGGCGGAACCGGCTCGGGCGTCGGCACCGGGAAGGGCACCGGGACGGGCGCCGGCACCGGCGGTGGCCCTGGCAGCATCTATCCCCCCGCGCCCACCGAACTCTTCCTCCCGCCCCTGCCGGTGCCCGGCAAGGCCAAGGGAACGGTCATCGTGGAGTTCGATGTGGACTCGACGGGAAAGGTGGTGGACTTGCAATTCACGCCCACGAAGGACGGGGCGTACAATCGCAAGCTGCGCGAGGCGCTCGTCGCCATTCGCTTCCGCCCGGCGGTTGACGGGCGCGGCATCCCCGTGCGCGCAAAGACGCAGATCACCTACTCGCTGTGATCCGGCCACGGCGCTAGCTTCGCCAGAGTGTTTTTCCTGGCGCCGCGGGTGGCGTACCGCCCCTGAAGGCAGATGCGGCGCCCCCTGGTGTTCACTCCTGCCTGGACCACATGGGGTTGTTCGATCGAAAGCCGATCGCGGTCATTGACGACAGCGAACACGGCATGCGGCGCACCTTGGGCGCCGGCGATCTCATCATGCTCGCTATCGGCGCGGTGATCGGCGCCGGCATCTTCTCTTCACTCGGGACGGCAGCCGCTGGCGAGACCCTCGCCGACGGCACGATCGTGCGCTACGGCGCCGGTCCGGCCCTGGTGCTGAGCTTCGTGCTGCTGGGCGC
The DNA here is from genome assembly GCA_019752115.1 of Gemmatimonadaceae bacterium. Classification (NCBI taxonomy): domain Bacteria; kingdom Pseudomonadati; phylum Gemmatimonadota; class Gemmatimonadia; order Gemmatimonadales; family Gemmatimonadaceae; species Gemmatimonadaceae bacterium. Next base: position 172,581 of record JAIEMN010000018.1, on the reverse strand, counting down.
CGTCTGCGGCCTCGCGGCCCTCTGCTACGCCGAACTCGCCTCCATGATTCCGCAGGCTGGCTCGGCGTACGCGTACTCCTATGCGACGCTCGGCGAGATCGTCGCGTGGATTGTGGGGTGGGCGCTGATTCTCGAGTACGCCGTCGGCAACGTCGCCGTCGCCATCGGGTGGGGCGGGTACTTCACCTCGCTCCTCTCCGGGTTCGGGATCGAGTTGCCCGCGTATCTCACGCACGGCTATTGGAACGTGAAGGCGAGCGCGGATCCCGCCATCCACGGGCTCCTCGACAGCGCACCGCGCCTCGCCGGCATCCCGATCCTGGTGAACCTGCCGGCGTTCGGCATCGTGGCCGTCATCACGCTGTTGTTGCTGCAGGGGGTGAAGGAAAGCACCCGCGCGAACAACATCATGGTGGTGATCAAGCTGCTCGTGCTCGCCCTGTTTGTGGTGGTCGGCGCGATGCACATCGATCCGGCCAACTACAAGCCGTTCGCGCCGAACGGCTTCAAGGGCATTCATCAGGGCGCGGCCATCGTCTTCTTTGCCTACATCGGCTTCGATGCGATCTCCACCGCGGCCGAGGAAACGAAGAATCCCCAGCGCAATCTGCCGTTGGGGATTCTGGGGGGGCTGGCCGTCTGCACGTTGATCTATGTCATCGTGGGCTTCGTCGCGACGGGCCTGGTGCCGTATCAGCAGCTCAAGAGTGCCGATCCGCTCGCCAAGGCGCTGTCGGTGGCGGGGCTCGGCACGGCCAGCTGGATCGTGGCGGCCGGTGCCGTCGTGTCGATGTCTGCCGTGCTGCTGGTGTTCCAGTACGGCCAGCCGCGCATCTTCTACGCGATGGCCCGCGATGGCCTGCTGCCGCAGTTCGCGGCCAAGCTGCATCCGAAGACGCGCACGCCGCACATCACGACCATCATCACTGGCGTCGCGGTGGCGCTCGGCGCACTCCTCGCGGATGACGCCGCGACCTACGATCTCACCAACATCGGCACGCTGGCCGCGTTTGCGGTCGTCTGCATCGGTGTGCTCGTACTGCGCCTGCGTGAACCCGATCGGCCGCGCCCGTTCAAGGTGCCGTTCTTCTGGGCGGTCACGCTGCTCGGCGCCGGCGCCTGCGTGTTCGTGATGAAGGGGCTGCCGACGAGCGCCTGGGTGGCCTTCGCCGTCTGGATGGTCATCGGCCTGACCCTGTACTTCGCCTACGGCTACCGCCATTCCGTGCTGCGTCGCCGTCCCGCCTGATCTGATTCGTCGGGCGCCCGTGGCGCCCCGTGTTCTTTCCCGCCCCCGGTTCCATGGCTCACTCGTCTTCCGCCGCTGCCCCGTCGTCCAAGAAAGGCTTCCTCGGCATCGGCTTCTCCCAGTGGATTCTGATCTCGATGGTGATCGGGATTCTCGTGGGATGGCTCGCCCCCGACATGGCGGCGAACCTCAAGCCGTTTGCGACGATCTTCCTGCGGATGATCAAGTCGCTCATCGTGCCGTTGCTCTTCTCCACGCTGGTGGTGGGCATCGCCGGTCATGGCGATGACATGGCCAAGGTCGGCAAGCTCGCGCTGCGCTCGATCATCTACTTCGAGGTGGTCACCACGGCGGCGCTGGCCATCGGCCTGATCGCGGTGAACGTCGTGAAGCCCGGGGTTGGTGTCGGCATCACCACCGCCGCCTCCGGCAACGCCGACGAGTTCAAGGCACTCGCCGCCAAGACGCCCACGTTTGCGTCGGTGCTCGAGCATACGGTGCCGCAGAGCTTCTTCGAGGCGGCGGCCGCCAACGAAGTGCTGCAGATCGTCTTCTTCGCGATCATCTTCGCCGTGGCGCTCGCCCGCACGGAAGGCAAGTCGAAGCAGTTCATGCTCGACTGGCTGCAGTCGCTGAGCGACATCATGTTCAAGTTCGTCGGCATCGTGATGGCGTACGCGCCGATCGGCATCGGCGCCGCCATCGGCGTCACCGTGGGGAAGAGCGGCCTGGGCGTGCTGTTGAGCCTCGCGAAGCTGGTCGGCACGCTGTACGTCTCGCTGATCATCTTCGTGCTGCTGATCCTCGTGCCCGTGGCGCTGCTGGCGAAACTCCCCCTCGCGAAGTTCTGGAGCGCCGTGAAGGAGCCGTGGCTGATCGCCTTCTCCACGGCCTCGTCGGAGGCGGCGTTCCCGCAGGCCATGCAGGCCATGGAGAAGTTCGGGGTGCCGCGCCGCATTGTGTCGTTCGTCCTGCCGACCGGGTACTCCTTCAACCTCGATGGCAGCACCCTCTACCTCGCGATTGCGTCGGTGTTCGTCGCGCAGGCGGCCGGCATCGACATGCCGATCAGCCAGCAGCTGCTCATGATGCTGACGCTCATGCTCACGTCGAAGGGCGTGGCCGCGGTCCCGCGCGCGTCGCTCGTGATCCTGTCCGGCGCGCTGGCGCAGTTCGGGTTGCCGCTCGAGGGGATCGCCGTGATCCTCGGCGTGGACGCCATCATGGACATGGCCCGTACGTCCGTGAACCTGCTTGGCAACTGTCTCGCGACGGCGGTCATGGCCCGCTGGGAAGGCGAGCTTGGCGAGCCGGGGCAGCCGGCCGCGGCCTGAGCACGCCCTCGTCGCATGGAGATCATCCAGGCGTCGATTCCGCTCTTCTTTCTGCTGATCGCGGTCGAGCTGGGCTATGCCTGGCTCGGCCGTCGTTCGTTGTATCGGCTCAATGACAGCATCAGTGATCTGTCCGCCGGTACGTTGAGCCAGATCGCCGGCATCTTCACCAAGCTGCTGCTCTTCGGCGTTTTCGGATTCCTCTTCGAGCACGCGCGGGTGCAGCGCGTCCTGCCGGTGCCCGAGTGGCCACCGCATGCAGGCGGCTGGATCGTCGCATTCATACTCGTGGACCTGGCGTACTATTGGTTCCATCGCGTGTCGCACGAAGTGAACCTGTTCTGGGCCGGTCACGTCGTGCACCACAGCAGCGAGGAGTACAACCTCGCCGTGGCGCTGCGCCAAAGCGCGATCGGTGGCCTGTTTGGCTGGGTGTTCTATGCGCCGCTCGCCCTGCTCGGTATGCCGTGGGAGCAGTTTGCGGTCTGCTACGCACTCAACCTCGTGTACCAGTTCTGGATCCACACTCGCGTGATTCACCGACTGCCCGCGTGGTGTGAGGCGGTGTTCAATACGCCCTCGCATCATCGCGTGCACCACGGCGTGAACCCCGAATATCAGGACCGCAATTACGCCGGCGTCTTCATCATCTGGGACAAACTCTGGGGCACCTTTACCCCGGAGCGCGACGAGCCGGTCTACGGACTTACCACCCCGTTGGCGAGCTGGAATCCGCTCTGGGCGCAGGTCCACCAGTACGTGGCGATTGCGCGCAATGTCTGGCGGGCGACCGACTGGACAGAGCGCTGGCATTACGTCTTCGCGTCACCGGCGTGGCGCCCGGCGCGTGATGGCGGGCCGATACACATCCCGGACGTGACGCGGGCGGCATTCCAGGCCTTCGACCCTGCCGTTCCGCCTGGATTATCACTCTATGCGCTGACGCAGTTTGTGCTGGCCGTTCCCGGTGCGCTCTGGCTCCTGACCTCGGCGAGCAGACTACCGGTGGGACAGCTGCTGGCGGGTACGTTCGTGGTGGCGCTGACGCTGACCAACATCGGCGGTCTGCTCGAAGGCCGTCGCTGGGCCCTCTCCGCCGAGGGCGCACGGACCCTCGCGCTCGCCATCAGTGGCGCGGTCTGGCTCGCCTCGAATCCCGGTCCACGGTGGATGGGGATTGGCATCCTGATGGCTGGCCTGTGCAGCTTCGGTGGCCTGCTCACGCAGCGCCATGCACTCACGGCGTCGAGCGACGAGCGCATGGATCCGCATTTTCACGCGCCGTAATGTCCGGCGAGGGACCGCGCGCGCCTCGAAGGCGCACGCGGTTCAGGCTTCGACGCCGAGCAGTCGGCGCGCGCGCCGCACGGCACCCCGCGCCGCATCCACGTCGTCATTCTTGATCATCGCGCCGGGCACCGCACTCTTGAGACGCTGTTCGAGCCGCTTGCGCACGAGTGAGCCGCGCGAGAGCAGCCCGCCCGCGAACGCCACCGGAATGGCGGCGCGCTCGTCGGTGAAACAGCGACGCGCGAGCGTGCGCACGTGCAGCGCGAGCTCTTCCACGCAGAACGACACCAGCGCATTGGCGCGCAGGTCACCGGTGGCGGCCACCTGCATCACCACCGGGGCGAGCTGCGCGAGCGCGCCGGGGGTGGCGTTCGCTGCCCACGGGATCAGGTCATCGAGCTGCTCGAGCTCGAGCGCGGTGAGCATGGCGCCCGTCAGCGCCGTCTCCGGCTCGCGACCGTCGTGCGCCGCCGTGATCACGCTCAGGGCCCGTCGGCCAAGCCACGCCGCGCTCCCCTCGTCGCCCACATTCGGGCCCCAGCCACCGCACCGCTCGAGTCGTCCATCCGGGCCGCGCGAAAACGCCACCGATCCCGTTCCCGCAATCAGCAGCACGCCGGCCGAGTCCCCGAACGCATCGTCCATCGCGATCGTCGCATCGGCCTGCACCGAGACGTCATCCGCGACGCGACGCTGCGCCAGCGCGGCCCACAGCGCCTGCGCGGCCCGCTCCTGACCAGCGCCGGCCACCCCCACCACACACACCGCCGGCCGCACATCGGTGCGCTCGGCCGAGGCGAGCGCCTCACCGATCAGGGCCTTGATCACATCGGCCGCTGCCCCTTCCTGGCCGGGGCGGAGTGCGCTCGCGCCACCCTCGACCCGGGCCAGCACGGTCCCGTTCGCATCGGCCAGCAGCACGCGGGTGCGGCTCCCACCGCCATCCACTCCAACTACCAGGGGTGTCGGGTCGAGGGGACCAGCGCTCATCGACGGCTCTCCGGGGGCGTGGCCGCCACCGGCGGCGCATGGGTAAAGGACATCAGCATACCGGTCACAAAGGTAAGCGAGGTCCCGATCAACACGTACCAGGGCCAGGCAATCCCGGCCACCCCACCCAGCATCGGCTTCAAGCTCGGATAGGCGGCGGTCAGCTGCTTCGCGAAGACGATGAACGCCATCGCGAAGATCCCCACGCTCATGCCCGTGATGGCATCCCGCTGGTTGGCCCGACGCCAGAACATGCCCAGGAAAAAGCCGCCCAACAGACCCCCCTGCGTGAACGACGCAATGGACAGCGCCACGACTACGACCGGCGTGCCATTCTCCTTGAAGAGCAGGGCCCCGAAGGTGAGCGCCAGCCCCCAGCCGAGCGCAAAGAGCTTGCCGACCTTGAGCGTGCGCGGATCATCCGGCGCCCGCTTGGTGAGCGGCAGGTAAATGTCGTGCGTCGAGGCCGCCGCGAGCGCGTTGATGGCCCCGGAGTGCGTGCTCATGGTGGCGGCGATGATGGCGGCCACGATCAGGCCGATCAGCCCGTGCGGCATGCGCTCGATGATGAACGTCGGGAAGATCGCGTCGGCGGTGGCGAACGACTTGCCGCCGTACAGGACCCACAGACCCAGGCCGACGAACAGGAAGAGCGTCATCTGTGCGAAGACCGCGATGCCGCTGCCGATGATGGCGCGCTGCGCATCACGCAGCGACTTGCTCGACAGCAGGCGCTGCACGATGATCTGGTCGGCGCCATGGGAGGCCATCGCCAGGAACCCGCCGCCGATCAGGCCGGCGAACATCGTGTGCGGCCGATCGAAGCCGGCGTACCAGTCGATCACCTGCAGCTTGCCCGCCGCGCCGGCCTGGCTCACGATCGCGCTCCAGCCGCCGTCCACCGCCTGGCCGATGAGCACCAGCGCCGAGATGCCGCCAAAGAGGTAGATGCTTGCCTGCAACAGCTCGGTCCACACCACCGCCTTCATGCCGCCGCGGTACGTGTAGACCACGGTGAGCAGCCCGAGCACCAGGATCGCCGCCGGCATGGTGTATTCACGCGGCAGGACCGGACCCACGATCAGCGCCACCGGAATGGCGGTGGCAAACACGCGCACGGCATCGGCCATGGCGCGGGTAATCATGAACACGATGCTGGTGAAGCGACGCGCGCCCAAGCCGAAGCGCGTCTCGAGCAAGGCATACGCCGTCACGAGATTGCCGGCGAAGTAGCGCGGCAACAGCGTCTGCGCCACCACGATGCGGCCGAGGATGTACCCGGCGACGACCTCGAGGAACCCGAGATTGCCGGTGTAGGCCAGCCCCGGGATCGAGATGAACGTCAGCGCCGAGGTCTCGCTCGCCACGATCGAGAACATCACGGCCCACCACGGAATGTTGCGCTCGGCGACGAAGTAGTCCGTCGCCGACTTTTGGTTGCGACCGATGTACATCCCGAGCGCGGTGGTGCCACTGAGATAGATCAGCAGCACCAGCAGATCGAGCAGATCGAAGCGGCCGCTCATGCGGCCGCCCCGACGCGGCGGCGCGTGGCATCAGGCAATGACGTACGCCTCCATCGCGAAGTACTCCGCGAGCCCCAGATCATCCAACTGGCGCGCGGTGGTCTTGTTGCGCTGCTCCACGCGCTGCCAGAACTCACGCTCATCCTGGCCGGGGAAGGGCGCCGAGTCCTTCTGGGACTGATGTTTGAAGATCGCCTGGATCTTGAGCGTGAGCTCCTCCTGCGACAGCGGCACCAGCACCGTGGCCTCGGTGACCGGCCATTCCTGCCAGGCGCCGCGATACAGCCAGACCTCGGGGCGCTTGGACGCATTCGCGCCGGCGTACACCTCGGCGAGCGCCAGATCGATCGCTTCCTTGCACATGCGATGCGTGCCGTGCGGATCCGAGAGGTCGCCGGCCACGAAGATCAGCTCCGGCTCGAGCTCGCGAAGCAGGTCCGCCACGATCGCCACATCGGCCGGTCCGATCGGATCCTTGCGCACCTTGCCCGTCTGATAGAAGGGCAGGTTGAGGAACCGCGCGTTGGCGCGCGACAGCCCCATCACCTCGATGCCGCTCACCGCCTCCGACTCACGGATGATGCGCTTGATGTCCTGGACCTCGGCGATGTCCACCTCGCCCGCCTGTTTGCGCGCCAGGAATCCGTGCACGGTGTCCGCCAGCGTGCGCACGCTGGAATGCACGGTGTCGCTGCCACCGAGTCGCTCGGTGTCGAGACGCACCAGGAAATCCATGTAGCGACGCACGTCATGATCGAAGACGGCGATGTTGCCGCTCGTCATGTACGCCACCGTCATGTCGTTGCCATTCTCCACGAACTTGCGGAGAATGCCGCCCATCGAGATGACGTCGTCGTCGGGATGTGGCGAGAAGCAGATGGTCTTGAGTCCGCGCGGGAGCTTGCTCTTGCCGCGGATCTTGTGGCCGAGGATGTTGAACACGAGGCCGTTGACCGCGCCTGGCGAGCCATGCTGCGCCACGAGCGACGACAGCGAGTTCTCGGCGTAGTCGTGCTGCGTGAGCTTGAGGATGGCCTTGCCCGCCTTGCCGGCCAGCCACGTCACGGCGCGCACGGCGAGGGCTTCTTCCCACACCACCTCATCGACGAGCCACGGGGTCGCCACGCGTGTGAGATCGGCGGCCGCGGCATCGTCCACGTAGAACGTGGTATTCGGATGGCGCTGGAGGAACGTCGCGGCGACGGCCCGATCGATCTCGCCTTCGACCGCGCGGCGCACGATGGCCGACTTGTGTTCGCCGGTCGCGAGAATGGCGATCTCGCGGGCGCCCATGATCGAGGCGATGCCCATCGTGAGCGCTTCGCGCGGGACGTTCTCTTCGCCGAAGAAATCCGCGGCGGCGTCGCGGCGCGTGATCGAGTCGAGATGCACCAGGCGCGTGCGGCTCGCTTCACCGGAGCCCGGCTCGTTGAAGCCGATGTGACCGGTCTTGCCGATGCCCAGCAGCTGAAAGTCGATGCCGCCCGCGGCCTCGATGGCCGCCTCGTACGTGGCACAGGCCGCGTCGACATCGGCGCGCGCCAGCGCACCATCCGGGATGTGCACGTTCGCCGGATTGATGTCCACGTGAGAGAACAGGTTCTCCCACATGAACCGGTGATACGAGTGGATGCTGTCCGCGCGCATCGGGTAGTACTCGTCCAGATTGAACGAGATCACATGCGCGAAGCTCAGCCCCTCATCCCGATGCAGGCGAATGAGCTCGCGATACACGCCGATCGGTGTCGAGCCGGTCGCGAGGCCGAGCACCACGGGGCGTCCTTGGGCGGCCCGTTCGCGCATCAGGGTGGCGATGCGGTTCGCCACGACCGAGGCGAGCTCGGCGTGATCCGCAACGATGAGGGTGGGGATGCGTTCGCGGGCGGTACCCGTGACGCCCGGATGTGCGAACGGCGACCGACTGACGCGCGCAGGCCCGCCACTCTCGGAGAGTGAGCGGGCCTGAATGGCGTCAGTGGCCGCCGGAGTGACCGAGGCCAATGACATGGGACTGGGGAGTGTGACGTGCGGTGGCGCCCCGACCGGCGCCGGGTCCTGCGGGAAAGGCGCTTACGCCGAGAACGAGCTGCCGCAGCCGCAGCCACCCGTCGAGTTCGGATTCTTGAACGTGAAGCCCGAGCCCTGCATCGACGACACGTAGTCGATCGTCGTGCCGCTCAAGTACTGCGCCGAGAACGGATCCACGAACACCTTGATCCCCTCGATCTCCAGGGTGAGGTCGTCGTCCGCGCTCTTGTCCTCGATCACGAGGCCGTACTTGAAGCCGCTGCATCCACCGGGCATCACCGAGACGCGCAGGCCACCCTGCTCGGGCGTCACACCCTCGGCTTCCATGAACTTCCGAACTTCGCCCGCGGCCACGGGGGTCAGTACCACCATGACGTCCGGCTGCTGCATCGTGCTCATCGTGCTCCTCCGAAAGGGCCGGTGCAAGGACCGGCCTGATGGACCCGATCAGCCTGGTGCCGCCGCCCTCGCGAGCGGCACACGGGATGATCCCGGGTCGGGCTAATTGGAAAATAGCGAGTGGATCGCTCCCCTTGCAAGAAACACCAGTCGGATCCTGAGGATCCGGCCGGCGCCACGCGCTGGTCAACGCCCCGCTCCGCGGCGGTTTCCGACCCCCGTATCCTCCATTGCCGACACGACCGCGTCAGCAAGGGAAATCCGGACACCATTGATCCGGGTATTGTTGCGGGTCGGATTCACCCGGTTGGTCAGCAGGAGGACGAAGGTCTGGTGGGACGGATCCATCCAGAGCGAGGTGCCGGTGAACCCGGTATGGCCGAAGGCCACTGCCGGCATCTTCCGCCCCGCCGAATTCCGCCCGGTGGGGGTCTCCCAGCCCAGGGCCCGGCGGCTGACCGTCGTGTCCTGCACCCGGATGAAGCGCGCCACAGTCGCCGAGTCGAACACCCGGACCCCGTCGAGCGTGCCGTAGTGCAGGTACATCTGGGCAAAGCGCGTCAGGTCCCGGGCGCTCGAGAAGAGCCCGGCGTGCCCGGAGACGCCGCCCAGTCGGGACGCATTCTCGTCGTGGACCTCGCCGCGGAGCTTGCGACCGCGCCACGAGTCCTGCTCGGTGGGGGCAATGCGCGGGAGCCACGACGCCGGGGGCAGGTAGCGGGTGTCGTGCATCCCGAGCGGCCCGAACACATGGGTCGTGTCGTACTGCGCGAGCGGCTCCCCCGAAACCTTCTCGACCAGCTTGCCCAGCAGAATGAAGCCGAGGTCGCTGTAGAGGAACCGAACGCCCGGCACCGTGTCCGGGGAGGTGGCGAAGAGCTGGGCCGCCGCTTCGGCCGGGGTGGCCGACTCCTTGTACAGGGCGCGCCAGGCCGGAAGGCCGGAGTTGTGCGCGAGGAGGTTCCGCACGGTGATCCGGCTCGCCCCCGGAGCGGTCCACTCCGGCAGGTACTTCACCACCGGGGAGTCCAGCGCCACCCGACCGCTGCCCACCAGCTGAATCATGGCACTCGTCGTGCCAATCACCTTCGTGAGCGAGGCGAGGTCCCAGACCGTCTTGTTCGTCGGGCGCGCGGCGTCGGCACTGTCGAGGCGCCCCACGCCGTACTCGGCGATCACCCCGTCGGCGGTCCCAACGACCGCGTACGCGCCGGGGAAGGCGCTGTCCGCCACGGCGCGCTCGAGTACGGCGCGCAGGCTGTCGCGAACCGCCTTCGCCGTGGCCGGGCTGACCCCGGCCGGCGGTGTGGTCCTCCGCGTGGCAGCGGCGCAACCGGCAATGCTCAGGGCGCCGAGGGCGCTCAGCAGCACCACGGCCCGCACCAGGCGCTGGCCGCCGGGGCGCTTGAGAAAGCGCTCGTGCGGTGCGTTGTTGTGGGAGCGGTTCTGCCAGAGATGGGGGAACGAGAGGCTCATGTGTTCGCGGAAGGAGTGCGCGTACGATCGCGCCCGAAACCTACGGAGAGATCGCGTGAAGGGCACTTGGAGGCTGGCATCGCTGGCCATGCTGGTACTCGCGGCGTGCGGGCCGCGGCCGAATCAGGCCCCGCTCCCCGACGACGGCGATCAGGTGGGCCCCATGGCCAACCGCTTCCTCGATCGGAGGGTCCGCCCGGGGATTACCGTCCTCTTGGACGATAGCATCAAGCTCGTCGCCGGCAAGCGGGTCGCGCTGGTGACCAATCAGACGGGTGTTGACGAAAAGGGGCGGCGCTCGATCGACCTGCTCTTTGCGGACAAGCGCGCCACGGCCGCCGGGGTCAAGCTCGTGAAGCTCTTTGCGCCGGAGCACGGCGCGACGGGTACGGCCGACCGGACCAATCTGGCCGACGAGACGGACCCGAAAACCGGGCTCAAGATCTACTCGCTCTATCAGCAGCGGACGATGCCGCCGCCAGACTCGCTGCTGCGCGATGTCGATATCCTCGTGGTGGACCTGCAGGACATCGGGACCCGCACGTGGACCTACGTGGGCGTGATGCTCTACAGCATGCAGGCCGCCGAGAAGCGGGGCATCCCGGTGCTCGTGCTCGACCGTCCCAATCCGCTCTCGGGCGTGAGCGAAGGGCCGCTGCTCGATTCCGCGCTGGCCAACGCGGCGTATCCCGGCCCGGGCTCCGGAAGCACAAATGGCTTTGCGCTCTATCCGATGCCGCTGCGACACGGCCTCACGATGGGCGAGATGGCCCGCCTGTTTCAGGCGCAGCTCAAGATGGGCGCCCGCCTCACCGTGGTCCCCATGCGCAATTGGCGGCGCGCCATGTGGTTCGATGAGACGGACCTCCCGTGGGTGCGGCCGTCGCCGAACATGCCGAATCTCACGTCGGCGCTCTTCTACCCCGCGCTCGTCCCCTTCGAGGCCAGCAACGTGTCGGTCGGCCGGGGCACCAGCGAGCCCTTCCAGCGGTTCGGGGCGTCCTGGCTCAAGGCGGACACGGTTGTGCAGCTGCTCGAAGATCTGTCGCTCACCGGCGTCAAGTTCCACGCTGAGCGCTTTACCCCGAACGCGCCGGGCGATGGCAAGTTTGCCGGGCGGACCATCCCCGGGGTGCGGCTCGAACTGACCGATCGGGAGCGGGCGCAGCCGGCCCGCATCGGGGCGGCGATCCTCTGGGCGCTCAACCGGGTCCATCGGGACTCGCTGCGGATCACCACCCCGGGGTTCGACCTCCGCATGGGGAGTGCGAAGCTGCGCGAGGCGCTGCTCGGCGGCGCCGATCCGGATGCCGTACTCGATCGCCTCCTGCCGCAGGTGATTGCCTTCGAGAAGGACGCGCGACGGTTCTATCTCTACCGTTGAGGGGCGGCGGGACCTAGGTTTTACGGTCTGGTTTGGAAACCGTTACCGTTTTCCGGTCTGATCGGACCGGTCCCGTCACCGTCGTCTAGATGCAAGCACTCTGGAGCGCCATCGTGCGCGGGTACCTGGCCGTGATCGCCCCTGTGGCGGACTGGCTGGTCGCGCGCCGGGTGCGTCCGAACACCATCACCACCATCGGAACCCTGTGCACCTGCACGGCGGGCGTCATCTTCGCCTCGGGGCATATCCGTACGGGAGGATGGTTTCTGGGGTTGACGGCGCTCTTCGATGTGCTCGACGGCACGGTGGCGCGGCGCACGGGGCAAAGTTCGACCTTCGGGGCGTTCTACGACTCCACGCTGGATCGCGTGGCCGACGGTTTCCTGCTGGGCGGATTGGTGGTGTTCTATGCCACCCATCCGGTGCACGCCAGTGATGCCATGGTGATGGTCGCCGTGCTTGGGCTGATCGCCACCTTCCTCACGTCGTACACGAACGCCCGTGCGGAGGGCCTCGGCTTCTCCGCGCGCGTGGGCGTGCTGCAACGGCCCGAGCGCATCACCCTGCTGTCGGCGCCTCAGGCCTTCTTCGGCCTCGCGCTCAACGGCTGGGTGCTCGCCACCATCGTCTGTCTGCTGACGGTGACGGCGTGGATCACGTTCTTCCAGCGCATGGCGTACGTGCATCGCATCACCACGGCGGCTCCGACCTCTACCTCTCCTGGAGAATAAACGCAGTGTCCGACTCGACCCGCGGCACCCCCGCGACCATCGCCCCGGCTACCGGGAAGCTCGCTATCTTCACGCCGGGGCTCGGCGCCGTGGCGACGACGTTCATCGCCGGTGTCGAGCGCGTGCGCCGCGGCCTCTCCGTGCCCATCGGTTCGCTCACCCAGATGGCGACCATTCGCCTCGGCAAGCGCACCGAGAATCGCAGCCCGCTCATCAAGGAGTTCGTGCCCCTCGCGGATCTGAACGACATCGTGTTCGGCGCCTGGGATCCGATTCCGGATGATGCCTACACGGCCGCGACGAAGGCCGGTGTGCTCGTGAAGGACGACATCGAGCCGATCGCCGACTTCCTCAAGAGCATCAAGCCGATGCCCGCCGTCTTCGAGAACAAGTACGTCACGCGCATCACCGGCGCGACGAACGTGAAGACGGGCAAGAACAAGAAGGAACTCGCCGAGCAGATCCGCGCCGACATCCGCAAGGTGATGGCCGACAGTGGCGCGACGCGCGGTGCGATGGTGTGGTGCGGCTCGACGGAGATCTTCATCAAGGCGGGCCCGCAGCACCAGACGATCGAGGCCTTCGAAAAGGCCATGGAAGAGAACGACGAGGCGATCGCGCCGTCGATGCTGTACGCCTACGCCGCCATCATGGAAGGCGTCGCGTACTGCAATGGCGCGCCGAATCTCTCGGCCGACTTCCCGGCGCTCGTGGAGCTCGCGAATCAGAAGGGCGTCGCGATCTCGGGCAAGGACTTCAAGACCGGCCAGACGTGGATGAAGACCGTCATCGCGCCGGGCATGAAGGCGCGCATGCTCGGGCTCGAGGGCTGGTACTCCACCAACATCCTCGGCAACCGCGACGGCGAAGTGCTCGATGATCCGGCGTCGTTCAAGACGAAGGAAGAGTCCAAGCTGTCCGTGCTGCACACGATCCTGCAGCCCGAGAAGTACCCGGAGCTGTACAAGGATTTCTCGCACGTCGTGCGCATCAACTACTACCCGCCGCGCGGCGACAATAAGGAAGGCTGGGACAACATCGACATCAAGGGGTGGCTCGGCTACCCGATGCAGATCAAGGTCAACTTCCTCTGCCGCGATTCGATCCTGGCCGCGCCGCTCGTGCTCGACCTGGCCCTGTTCTCCGACTTCGCGCAGCGCGCGGGGATGAAGGGGATTCAGGAATGGTTAAGCTTCTATTACAAGTCGCCGACGGTCGCTGCGGGGCTGCAGCCGGAGCATGACCTTTTCATCCAGCAGACGAAGCTGAAGAACACGCTCCGTCACCTGATGGGTGAGGAGCAGATCACGCACCTCGGACTCGAATACTACCAATGATCCTCACGCGCTCGCGCCGGCTTGGCGCGGCGCTCCTCACGGCAGCCGGCCTGCTGTTGGCCGGCTGCGATGCGGGGACGCCGCCGAAGAACGAACTCCGTCTGAAGACGGAGGACTTCACGATCCGGGTCTCCCCGGAAACCAAGCCGACGCGCGCGCTCGAGCCGATCTACTGGCGGATCACGGTGCATGATGCGAAGACCGGCACGCCGATTCAGGGCGGGCAGGGGCGCATCTTCGCCACGAACCGGGACATGAAGACGGTCGCCAACGGCCTCGAAGCCACCGAGGAGTTGGGCACCTATCGCAGCAACCTGCTGTTCGTGACAGCAGGGATGTGGGCCATGGCCGTCCAGTTCCGCCGCGATTCCACGCAGGCGCTGCAGAAGACGCAGGACTGGACCCAGGACATCCTCTCGGCCGACGAGCCGGGGGATTTCAGTGTCCCGCAATCCTCGCGGCCTGGCGAACTGCCGGCGGCCCCGAAGGACACCGGCAAGAAGAAGACTCCGTAACCCACGCGTTCTCATGCGGCATTTTCACCGGACCTCGCTGACGCCTGATCAGGTGCTCGAGGCCGCGGACCGGCACTTCGGCGCCCTCGGCCTTACGCGCGGGGGCGCCGATGCGCGTTCCCGGTCCTTCTCCGGCGCGCTCGGTACCATGACGCTTAGCGTCAAGATGGAAGGCGGCCATTACACGTTCGTCGAGGTGCACACCGATCAGGTGGGCGAAAGTCGGCTCGACAAGAACGTGAAGAAGTATTTCAATCTCCTGCACCGGACTGCCGACCCCCGCCACCAGATCGAGGCAGGCTACTGATGGCCGGACCGGCAACCCCGAACGCACAACCCGAGGACCGGGTTGGCCGTAACATCGGGGTGGGGTGCTTTACGTTTTTCATCGGCGGGGTGAGCGGGGCGATGTCCGGGGTGGGCATCGGCAAGTTCGCCGGGTTCTTCAGTCGCTGTACCCCCGAGCCGGGGCTCCCGGCCTGCGACTGGTGGGTCTACGCCGGTTGGGGCGCCGCCATCGGCGCTCTGTCCCTCCCTGTCTTTGCCTTGTGGCGCCTGCGCCGCGCGGATCGCGCGGCCGACGCCATTCCTACCGATCGAGGATGACCGAGTGGCTCGTGTAGACGTGATCATGCCGCAGATGGGCGAATCCATCGCGGAAGGCACCGTGTCCCGCTGGCTCAAGAAGGTCGGCGACGCCGTCAAGCGCGACGAACCGATCTTCGAGATCTCCACGGACAAGGTGGACGCCGAGATCCCGTCCCCGTCGGCCGGGATTCTGGTCGAGATCATCGTCGGGGAAGGCACGACGGTTGGCGTGAACACGGTCGTTGCCCGTCTGGAAACGGATGCCGCCGCGGCCGCCAACGCGCCCGCCGCGGCGCCCGCGCCAGCGCCCGCGCAGTCCGCCTCCGCGGTCGAAGCGCCAGCGAGCCCGTCCGCGAAAGCCACCAGCGCGGCGCCAGCCGCGCCATCCTCCCCCTCCGCGCCCTCGACGAGCGGCTCACTGGAAGACCGGCTCCGCACCAAATCCAGCCCGCTCGTCCGAAAGATGGCGGCGGAGCATGGCGTCGAGATCGCCGCGCTCTCCGGCTCCGGGATCGCCGGGCGGGTGACGAAGGAGGATCTCGAGTCCTTCCTCGCCACCCGTCCAGCCGCAGGCGCGGGCGCCGGTCCGTCCATGCATGCCCCGGGCGGCGTGGAGCCGCACGGTCCGCAGCCGACGCCGTGGGCGGGCGACACGGTCGAGCCCATGAACAAGATCCGCAAGCTCACGGCGGATCACATGACGCTGGCCAAGCGGGTGGCCGCGCACGTCACGACGGTGTGGGAAGTCGATCTCACGCGCGTCGCGCGCGTGCGGACCGCCATGCGCAAGGACTTCGAGGCGCAGTCGGGGCAGAAGCTCACCTACCTGCCGTTCATCCTGCAGGCGGTGTGTCAGCAGCTCAAGCGTCATCCGGTGCTCAACGCCGCCGTCTCGGGCACCGACATCATCTATCGCCGCGCCATCAATCTCGGGATCGCGGTGGCGCTCGAGCCCACGGGGTTGATCGTGCCCGTGCTCAAGCACGCCGATGAGCTCTCGCTGACCGGCCTGTCGCGGGGCGCCAATGACTTGGCCGGCCGCGCGAGGAGCAAGAAGCTGAGCCCCACCGATGTGCAGGACGCCACGTTCACCGTCACGAACCCCGGCACCTTCGGCTCGCTGTATGGCACGCCGATCATCCCGGTGGGGACCACGGCGATCCTCTGCCTCGGGGCCATCGAGAAGCGGCCCAAGGTCGTCACCGGACCGGATGGCGAAGAGACTATCGCGATCCGGACCTGCGCCTATTTCGCGCTCTCCTTTGATCACCGCGTGGTCGACGGCGCCGATGCCGATCGCTTCATGGGCGATCTCAAGCGGGCGCTCGAGTCCGTTTCCGACGTGGTGGGGTAATCCAGAATGCCCCGCGCGCTGCACATGCAGGAACGCCGAGTACAGGACGCAGCGCGCGCGGCATATCTTGCGACCGTGGCACATCGCCGCACGCTCGCGGCATCGCTGCAGGCGCATTTCTGGGTTTTTGAGCACGCTGGCGAGGCTGGTCGGTTTCTCGAGTTCACCGAGGCGAAGCGCGAGGAAGATCTCGTGGCGCTGGTGGGCCCCGAAGCCGCGGTCGATCGCTGGGGTGAGATTCAAGGAGAGTGACGTGCCTTCACGTCAGGTGGACATCGACGGACGTCGGTGGCAGGTCTATCCGTCAGGCTTTCTGACGCAATCCGTCGGCGACGAATTCGGCCTCATTTTCGTGTCCGGCGCGGGAGACGCACGGCAGGTGCGCGTCACGCGCTACGCGCCCATGGGCGTGCGTTCGCGCGAACAGTCGCTCGCCGAACTCTCGGACGCCCAGCTCGTGGAATACTTCCGGCTCTCGCAATCCGGTGACCGATCGCCGGAAGCGGGGTATCACGCGTGACGGAGACCCCTGCCTTCGTCGACTTGCAGGTGCACACCACCGCGAGCGACGGAGCGCTCTCGCCAACCGCCACGGTGGAAGCGGCCGCCGCCGCGGGCCTCGTGGCGATCGCGCTGACCGATCACGACTCCGTGGAAGGCATCGATGAGGCCACGGCGGCCGGTACGCCGCTTGGCGTGCGCATCGTGCCCGGCGTCGAGTTGAGCACCTGGTTCGACGACGATGAACTGCATTTGCTCGGTCTGCACCTCGTGCATCGCGATACCATGCGCGATGCGCTTCGCGCGTTGCAGGCAGAGCGCGTGACGCGCGCCGAGCGCATCGTCGAGATGCTCAACGGCCACGGCATTCCGGTGACAATGGAGGCGGTCCTCGCGGAGGCGGGCACGGGCGCGGTTGGCCGCCCGCACATCGCGCGGGCCATGCTCGCCGGCGGCTACGTGCGCGAGTTCCGGGAAGCCTTCGACAAGTGGATCGGCTGGGGGCGGCCCGCCTACATGGCCAAGGACAAGTTCGATGTGGCCGATGCCATCGCGCTGGTGCATCGCGCCGGCGGGCTCGCCGTGTGGGCGCATCCGGGCGAAGCGGCCACGCCGACGCGCATCGCGCGCCTCGCCGCCGCCGGACTCGATTGTGTAGAGGTCCTGCATCCGAGCCACCCCCCATATCTCGTGCAGCGCCTGGTCGAGTACACCGAGCAGGCGGGGCTCCTCCCCAGTGGCGGGTCCGACTGGCACGGCAACACCGACGGCCCGCGCCGGCTTGGGGGGCAGATGGTGCCGAAGGTGTGGCTCGATTGGCAAGACGCCAAAGCCGCGACGCGCGCGGCGGCCACGACGTCCTGAGCGACCCACCGGGCAGGACACGCCTCATGACGCCGGCCACGGACCCCACGCGACGCGTCGCGCTCATCACCGGCGGCGCGCGGCGCCTCGGCGCCGAAATCACGCGCAGCTTTGCCGCGCGCGGCTACGACGTGGTGATGCATCATGGTGCCTCCGCGGCGGAGGCCGAACAGCTGGCCACCGAGCTGCGTCGGCTGCATGGCGTGCGCGTCGTGGTGGTGCAGGAGGACCTGGCCGATGCCCTGGCGCCGTCGCGGCTGGTGCGCGCCGCGATCGACACCTGTGGCGCGCTCGATGTGCTCGTCAGCAGCGCCAGCCTCATGCTGAACAAACCGTTCGCTGAGGTAACGGTGGACGAGTGGGTCCGCACCGAAGCCATCAACCTGCGCGCGCCGTTCTTTCTCATGCAGGCGGCGGCCAAAGTAATGGGGAAGGGCGGGGTGATCATTCAGATGGCCGATCATCTCGCGCACGAAACCGGGTTCCCGCATCTGATCCCGCATCAGGTGACGAAGAGTGCGCTGCCGCAGCTCGTCGCCACCTTCGCGGCGGCGCTGGGCCCCGATATTCGCGTGAATGGCGTGGCGCCCGGCCTGGTGCTCGCGCCCGATGATCTCAGTGAGGCGGCGATCGCCTCGTTCCTGCGTGATGTGCCACTGGCCCGCAGCGGCATGCCGGCCGATGTCGTGCAGGCCATGCACTATCTCGTCGAGGCGGAGTACGTCACCGGGACCATCCTGCAGGTGGATGGCGGCCGGCACCTGCGCCGGTGAGCGCACCCGGCGCGCGCGACGCGTCGGCGGCCCGGACGCGTGACGATCTGCATTTCGGGCGCATCGTGATCATCGGCGGCGGTTGCTATGGCAGCTGGTACGCCCAGCAGCTGACGCGCGCCATCACCCGCGGCGCCCTGACCGCGCGCGAGATCGTGGTGGTGGATCGCGATCCCGCCTGTCGGGTCGCGCAGGCGCTCGCGGCGGGCGCGTACGCCGGCGCCCCCGTACACCTCGAGGTGGCCACCTGGGACGGCTATCTCGCGGCGTGGCTGGCGCAGGGGGCGGCGGTGCTGCGCGACGATGCCATGGTCCCCTCGCCGCTCATGCCCCATCTGTGCTTCGACTGGCTCACGACCCGAGCCCGGGCGCGCTGGCCGCAGCGATCGATCCAGGTGGCGCCCCTCGTGTCGCCGCCGACGACGCCGTGGGAACGGGCGGCACCCGACGCCCGGCACTACGTCAGCTTCGCCACCTGGACCTGTCCGGTGAACTGCATCGAGCCGGCCAAGTGCCCGGCCACCCGCGGACCGCGCGACTGGTCCATGCCCGTGGCGATGCGCCAGTTCGCCGCGGCCGATCCGACCCTCGACCGTTCGCTTATCTTTCACTGTGAGCACCGCACGTTCGGCGTCGGCATGATCGACGCGGCCACGATCGCGGTGGCCGATGAGCAACTGGCGGAGTGGGGCGCGTCCAGCCCGCTGCGGGTGCTCGTGGGTACGGTATCGCATTGCCACGGCGCACTCGGTGTGCTGGCCGTTGACTGACCTTTTCTCCGATCTCCCCATGTCTGCCTCGAGCGCCGAACAGAGTGCCGAAAACGTCGTCATCATCGGTTCCGGCCCCGCTGCCTGGACCGCCGGCATCTATGCGGCTCGCGCGAATCTCAAGCCGCTCGTGATCGAGGGCGTCCCCATCGGCACGCAGTTGCCGGGCGGGCAGCTGATGCTCACGACCGATATCGAGAACTTTCCGGGGTTCCCCGAGGCCATCAGCGGTCCGGAGCTCATGGAGCGCATCAAGGCGCAGGCGGTTCACCATGGGACGCGCGTGGTCTCCGACATGGTCGCGTCGGTGGATTTCTCGCAGCGGCCTTTCCGGGTGAAGACCGACTGGTCGGGCGAGTTCACGGCCCACACCGTCATCATCGCCACCGGAGCGGCGGCGAAGTGGATCGGGCTCGAGAGTGAGATCCGTCTGGCGCAGCAGGGCGGTGGCGTGTCCGCGTGTGCGGTGTGCGACGGCGCCATGCCCTTCTATCGCAACAAGCGCCTGGCGGTGGTTGGCGGCGGTGACACGGCCATGGAAGAAGCCATGTATCTCACGAAGTTCGCGAGCGAAGTGGTGGTGATTCACCGGCGCGACGCGTTCCGGGCGTCCAAGGTCATGGCCAACCGCGTGCTGACACATCCCAAGGTGCGGGTGATCTGGAACGCCGAAGTAGTCGAGGTCCTCGGGCAGGAGTTCATCACCGGGGTGCGCCTGCGCGATACCGTGGCCGGCACGGAATCCGAACTCGAGGTCGGCGGGCTCTTCGTGGCGATCGGTCACACGCCGAACACCGCGTTCCTGGGTGGTCAGATCACCACGACCGCGCACGGTTACATCACCGTCGCGCCGTGGCGCACGGCGACGAACATCGATGGGGTCTTCGCCGCTGGGGACGTGATCGATGACTACTATCGCCAGGCGATCACGTCGGCCGGCACGGGGTGCATGGCCGCGCTCGAAGCCGAGCGGTGGCTGGCGCATCACGGGATCGGGGAATCGCCGGTTCTCGAGACCGGGGAAAGCAGCGTGTCCCAACCCGACGCCCACTGAGCGCCGCCATGGCCCTGCGCATTCACCAGCTCACGGTCGGTCCGCTCGAGGAGAACTGCTATCTCCTCGTGGACCCCGAGACGAAGGCCGCCGTGTTGGTGGATCCCGGCGATGAAGCCGAGCGCCTCGTCGCTGCCGTGGAGGCGGAGGGCGCGACGCTCACGGCCATCTGGCTCACCCACGCGCACTTCGATCACGTGGGCGGCGTGGCGGGCGTCGTACGCCGGCTGCCGGTCCCCATCTTCGTGCATCCCGACGATCAGGTCTTCTACGGGCGGGCCAGTGAGACGGGCGCCCGCTGGGGCCTCACCGTCGAGAATCCCCCCACCTCCACCGACGCGCTCGCCGAAGGCGGGACGGTGGCGCTTGGCGCCTACCGCTTTGACGTCTGGCACGTGCCTGGCCACGCACCGGGGCACGTGGCGTTCATTGGGCACGGGCTCTGCATTTCCGGCGACGTGCTCTTTGCGGGGTCGATCGGACGCACCGATCTGCCGCTCTGCGATCCGTCCGCGATGCAGCGGTCGCTGATGCGTCTGGCGACCCTCGAGGAGGGAACTCGGGTATTGCCCGGGCACGGTGTTACTACCACGATCGGCCGTGAACTCGCCACCAATCCGTTCCTCCGCGGGGCCGCGCGTCCCATCGGGGCCTGACCGGCATCCGATCCCTCCGTTGCGCTCCGCCTTCCCCGTTCCGGTGTCCCTCATGCGTGCTCGCCTGTCGTCGCTCGTCCTGCTGCTGAGTAGTGGTGTGGTGCTCGCCGCCTGCAGCAATCTGTCCGGTTCCGAGGCGCAGCCGAATCGCTACGGGGCCTTGAATGTGCAGGCCCGCAACAACGGCACGACCGCGGCGGTCGGCCTGGCCACCATGATCTTCTTCAAGGGCGTGAACGTCAGCGTCCCGAACAGTTCGAACAATCAGTTCGATCAGTGCATCATCAGCCGGATCGACACGACCACGTCGGCGACCACGGGCATGAACAGCGTCGGCTCCGGGCTTGCCCTGAGTATCGGCGCGCGCAGCGTGCCGATGCCGTACAACAGCACGACGCTGCGCTACGAGAGCGGCGCCAATCAGGTCACCTACTCGAGCGGCGAGAGCGTCACGATCAGCGTGCCGGATGGTGGCGCGGTGTTCCCGCTGAGTACGCTCACGCTCAAGCTGGCGGAACCGATCGTGCCCGGGCCGCTCACGTTGCCGGCCGCCAACGCCGATTGGGTGGTGCGGTGGAACGGCACCGGCGATGGCGTCTCCTCCATTCAGCTGCAGCTCCGCTACGCCACGAGCGGGTCCGTCTCCGCGCCCAACGAGCAGGTGTACTGTGTGCTGCAGGACGACGGCAACGTCACCATCCCCGCCAGCTATCTCACCGGCTTCCTCGCGAGCCCAAGTGCGCTGCGCTCCATGCGCCTGCTGCGCTGGCGGACGAACGAGCGGGTGATCGACGCCAACACCCTGCTGCATCTGACCAGTACCATCGATACCGTCGTCACGTTTCCCTGAGCGGCGGTGACGGAGCGGTGACGCGGCGCCCGGTGTCGGGCGCCGCGCGTGTTTGGTCCTACCCCAATGCTGGAGGTCGCATGGAGACGCGTTCCGAGCGCGATCCCCTGGGCGCGATCAACGTGCCGCGTGAGGCGCTGTATGGCGTCCAGACGGAACGCGCCCTTCAGAACTTCCCGATCAGCGGCCTGCGTCCGCTCGAACCGTTTGTGGTGGCCCAGGTCTGGATCAAGAAGGCGGCCGCCCTGACACACCGGGAGACGGGGCGACTGGACGCCGAGCGCGCCGATGCCATCGTGGCGGCGGCCGACGAAGTGCTCCGCGGTCAGCATCGCGAGCAGTTCGTGGTGGATCCGTATCAGGCCGGCGCGGGGACCTCGCACAACATGAATGTGAACGAGGTGTTGGCGAACCGTGCCAATGAGTTGCTGGGGCATCCACGCGGCAGCTACGCGCCCGTGCACCCCAATGATCATGTGAACATGGCGCAGAGCACGAATGACACGATCCCCACCGCCATTCGACTGGCGGTGCTGCGTCAATGGCCGGCGCTGCGGGCGGCACTGCACGCCGTCGAGGTCGCGCTCACCGGTCGTGCGCAGGCCTTCGACGATATCGTGAAGGCGGGGCGCACTCATCTGCAGGATGCCATGCCCATTCGACTCGGGCAGGAGTTTGCGGCGTACGCGCGGTCGGTGTCCCGCGCGTCGCGTCGCCTCGACGAGGCCGCCGATTATCTGCGGGATCTCGGCATCGGTGGCTCGGCGGTGGGCACCGGTGTCACGGTGGAACCGTCGTATCCCGCCCGTATGGTGCAGCATCTTCGGAGCATCAGCGGCCTGGCCGCGTTGCGCGAAGGGGAGGATCGCATTCAGCTGATGCAGAGCCTGGGCGATGCGGCTGCCTTCAGTGGCGCGCTCCGCGGGGCCGCCATCGAGCTCTCCAAGATCGCGAGCGACCTGCGGCTCATGGCCTCAGGGCCGCGCACGGGGCTCGATGAGATTGTGCTGCCAGCCGTGCAACCGGGATCGAGCATCATGCCGGGCAAGATCAATCCGTCGATCCCGGAGATGGTCAATCAGGTGTGCTTTCAGGTGATCGGGTGCGATACGACGGTGACGCTGGCCGCCGAGCATGGGCAGTTGGAGCTCAACGTCATGATGCCGGTGATCGCGCACAACGTGCTCTTTGCCATGCAGATCCTTACGAATGCGTTGACGGTCTTCGCGGAGCGCTGTCTGCAGGGGATCGAGGCCAACGTGGCCATGTGCGAGTACTGGGTGGAGCGCTCGGCGGCGCTTGCGACGGCCCTCATGCCCCAGATCGGGTACGCCGCCGCGGCGGAGCTCGCCAAGCGCTCGGTGCGCGAGGGCGTGCTCATTCGGGACCTCGTGCGCCGGGAGGGGGTGCTCCCGCCCGAGCAGGTGGACGCGGTGCTGGACCTGCGCAAGATGACCGAGATCGGTGTCCCGTCCGGTGATCATCCGGCCTCGGCGGCGGGCTGATCGTCACCCGGTGCGCAACAGGTGACCCCCGACCGGACGGTAAGTCCGAGTACTCTTGTCAGCTCCATGCCCCGGGCGTAGACTCGACACATGCGCATTACGACGTGGGCGGAGTACGGACTGATCTGCGCGCTGCACCTGGCGCGGCGGGCGGGCACCGGGCCGGTGACCGGGCGCGATGTCGCCGCCCGGGAAAAGCTGCCCGGTGATTATGTCGAGCAGATTCTCCTGCGGATGCGTCGGGCCGGGATCGTCAACAGCACCCGCGGCGCCCGCGGTGGCTATTCGCTGGCCCGCGACCCAGAGGCCATTTCGGTGCGCGATGTCATTCAGGCATCGGAGCTCACCACCTTCGACCTCCACTGCGTCTCGCACCCGGTTGACAGCTCCCGCTGTGCCGAGGCCGAGAACTGCAGCATCCGCCCTGTCTGGATGCTGCTCCAGCAGCGGATCGATGAAGTCCTCGAAGGGGTGAAGCTGAGCGACCTGCTGGCCGATGAGTCAGTGGTGCGGAATCGGGTCGGCCTGCCTGCCTACGAGGCGGCGGCGGACGTGCCTGGCGCACTCCCCATCCTGCAGGGCTGAGCCCCGTCGATGGGACTCTGGACCGAATGGCAGGCCGCGCGGGAGCGCCGCCGCCGGGTCGAGAGCTATGTGGGGCGCATGCTGCGGGAGCCGGATGAGGCAATCGTGCGGCTCCTGGAGGCGGGCGCGGGTGGGGTGGTCGCCCGTCGTGAGCTCCGGTTCGCGCTGCTCGCGATCGGCCTGATCGTCGCCGAGCGGGACGCGCTCGACGACCAGACGGCGGCCGATGTCAGTCACCAGCTGCAGCCCTTGCTCGCGGCCGAGGCCAAGCGGGATCCGGACGTCGGCCGCTTGTGGCCGGAACGGTGGCGGGCGTATTCCGCAGCCCTCGCGTTGCGCGGGAGCCCGGAGGCACCGGCCGTGCGGCTGGCCCGGGTGCTCCTCGAGGGCGCCGGCATCGGGGCCCCGACCGCCGCGCAGCTGGAGCCCGCCACGCAGTTCGTGCTGGAGAATCGGTCCGCGCTCAATGAAGCGCTCCGGGCCGTGTTCGGCGCCGCGTCGTTGCCCGAGGACATCCGGCCGTCGGCCTTGCGCAGCTGAGCGCGGCACGGACTGCCGGACACACAAAAAAGGGCACCGGAAACCCGGTGCCCTTTTTTGTATCAGGTGCCGAAGGCCGGACTCGAACCGGCACGTCCTTGCGGACACTGCGCCCTGAACGCAGCGCGTCTACCAATTCCACCACTTCGGCGGGTCCCTGCGAGGCAGCGCCCGGCAGGGTCGGGAAGAATAGACCGTGGGCGCCCCCGAAGTCAACGCCAGCGGGCCACTTGGGTGTGAATGTGATGCACACGTCCGGTCCGTGCGCATACTCCGGGGCAGCCGTGCGATTACGTTACCCCACGTATGGCAGCGACGAACGCCAAGGACAGCGACGAGTCCACCGAACTGATCGCGCGGAACAAGCGCGCGCGCCACGACTACGAAATCCTCGATACCTGGGAAGCGGGCATTGTGCTCACCGGGACCGAGGTCAAGGCGTTGCGTGACGGTCGGGCCAACCTGACCGACGCATTCGGGATCGTGAAGGATGGCGAGATCTTCGTGCTCAACCTGCACATCGGTGCCTACGGGCACGGCAACCTGTTCAACCACGAGCCCACGCGCACCCGGAAGCTCCTGCTGCACAAGCGCGAGATCCGCCGCATGATCGGTTCGGTGGAACGCCAGGGGCTCACCCTGGTGCCCCTCGATCTCTACTTCAAGGGCGGGAAGGTGAAGGTTCGCCTCGCGCTCGTGCGCGGCAAGCAGCAGCACGACAAGCGCGAAGACCTCAAGAAGCGCGACGCCGAGCGCGAAATCGCGCGCGTGCTGCGCAAGCGGTGACAGTGGGCGGCCGCGGCGGGAAAGCGCTGGGCCTGATGGCCTGGCTCGTGCTCGCGATCGCACTCGCGACCGTGCCCGCGTCGGCCGTCGGCGCGCAAGCCACGGCGACCACGGGCAACATCGCGGGCTCGCCGGCCCCGCTCACGGTGCGCGTGGGAGATCGCGTGCGCACCGTGCCCGCCATTCGTCACCCCGACGGCAGCACCGCGGTCCGCGCCGATGCGCTGGTCGAGGCGCTGGGAGGGCAGGCGGTCATCGATGCCCGCCTGCCGCGGCGCCTGCGGCTGGAGGTCGGCACGGTGGGCATTGATGTGGAAGCCGGATCGGCGCTCGCGGTCATGGCCGACGACACCGTGGCGCTGACCTCCGAAGTCATTCGACAGGGCGGGCAGTGGTATGTGCCGCTGACGCTCGCCTCCGATCTGTTGCCACGGCTGGGCGCCGGGGTCCTCTTCGACGAGGAGAAGCGGGAGGTCCGACGCTTCACGCCCGTCGTGGCGTCGCGCACACCGCCGCGCGCGCCAACGCGACCGGCCAGTACGCCGGCACCAGCTGCGCCCCGCAGCGAGTCGCGCCCGGACCCGCGGCCCACCGTCCGCGGCCAGCGCATCGTGGTGGTGGATGCCGGGCACGGTGGCCCCGACAACGGCATGACGGGCCCGATCGGCTCGCCGCGCAAGATCTACGAAAAGAACGTCACGCTCGCCGTGTCCAAGGAACTGCGTCGCGCCCTCGAGGCGCGCGGCGTCGCGGTCGTCATGACGCGCACCACCGACACGCTCATCGCGCTCTCGGATCGCGGGAAGATTGCGAACCAGGCGCACGCCGATCTCTTCGTGTCCATTCACGTCAATGCGGCCAACCCGCGATGGACCAATCCGGGCGGCGCACGCGGCTTCGAGACGTATTTTCTCGCCGAGGCGAAGACGGAAGACGAGCGTCGGGTGGCGGCGATGGAAAACGAAGCGATTCGCTTCGAGACCACGGTCGACGCGTCTCGAGACGATCCGCTGGGGTTCATCATCCGCGACATGGCGCAGAACGAACACCTGCGCGAGTCGTCACAATTGGCCGCGCTCATCAACGGCGGCATGAAGGCCGTGCATCCGGGCCCGAATCGGGGCGTCAAGCAGGCCGGCTTTCGCGTGCTGGTCACCGCCTTCATGCCGGCGGTGCTCGTGGAGATCGGCTTTGGCACGAACAAGGCCGAAGCCGATTACATGACCGATCCGGCGCAGCAGGCCACACTCGCCGACACCATCGCCGATGCCGTGGTGCGCTATCTTGCGCAGTATGAGCGCAAGGTCGGAGGCCACTGACATGGAGCGGACCGCGATGTCCGTCGCCGGACTCACGTTTCGCAATCCCATCGTGCTCGCGTCGGGCACTGCCGGATTCGGGCGCGAGCTCGAGGACGTCGTCGATCTCACCCGCATCGGCGGCCTCTCCACCAAGGCGGTGAGCGTCGAGCCACGCAAGGGCAACAAGCCGCTGCGCGTAGGCGAGTTCGCCGGCGGCATGATCAACGCCATCGGGTTGGCGAACCCCGGCCTCGACGCGGTGAAGCAGGAATACCTGCCGTGGCTGCCGGCGCAGCATCCCGGGCTGCGCGTGTTCGTGAACGTCGTCGGCAACAGCGTGGATGACTTTGTCACCGTCATCAACGGGCTGACCAACGAACGCGGGGTCGATGCCTTCGAGCTCAATGTGAGCTGCCCGAACGTCAAGGCGGGTGGCATGGAGTTCGGCGCCGATCCGGTCGCGCTGGCCGCGCTGGTGAAGGCCGCCCGCGCCATCACGTCGCGCCCGCTCTTCGTGAAGCTGTCGCCGGCGCTGGGGCCGAATATTGTGGCCGCGGCGCAGACGGCGGTGGAGGCGGGGGCCACCGGCCTGACGCTGGTGAACACGATGCCGGGACTGGTCATCGAAACCGCGCATCGTACGCCGCGCATCGGCTTCGGCTCGGGCGGCGTGAGTGGGCCCGCGTTGCTTCCCATCGGCCTGCTGGCGACCTGGCGCGTGAGTCGCGCCCTGCCGGGCGTGCCGATCATCGGCCTCGGCGGCGTGAGCACCGCCGACGACGCGCTGCAGTACCTGCTGGCCGGTGCCCAGCTGGTGGGCGTCGGCACCGCCATGCTGCGCGACCCTCGCGCGCCGGAGCGCATCGCCCGGGGGCTGGCCCGCTGGGCCGACCGCGAGGGCGTGCAGCACCTCTCTACCATCGTTGGCACCCTGCAATGGCCCTCGTGAGTCACGCCGTGCCGTCCGGCACCACCGCCACGGTCACCCCCATCGTGGCCCTCGACGTAGCCGATCGCGCGAGCGCCGAGGCGCTGGTGCGCCGGCTCGGGTCGGCCTGCGACTTTTACAAGGTCGGCCTCGAGCTGTTCAGCGCCGAAGGGCCGTCGGTGGTCGCCTGGCTGCGGGATCAGGGCAAGCGGGTCTTCGTGGACCTCAAGCTGCACGACATCCCCAACACGGTGCGGGGGGCGGCGCGGAGCGTCGCCCGTCACGGGGCCACGCTGCTCACGGTGCATGCCAGCGGCGGGCCGGAGATGATCGCGGCGGCGGTGGCGGGGGCGGCGGAGGGCGCGCCGGGCGGCGGCTCCGAGCCGGCCTGCGGAATTCTGGGGGTGACGATCCTGACCAGCCTGAATGCGGCGGCGGTCGGGACGGCCTGGGGGCGGGAGGCGGTTGAGGTGACCACCGAGGTGGTCCGGCTCGCCGGGTTCGCCGCCAGCGCCCAGGCCGCCGGGATTGTCTGCTCGGGGCACGAGGCGGCGGCGGTGCGGGCGGCCTACGGGGCCCAACTCGGGCTGCTCATCCCCGGCATCCGCCTCCCCGGCGGCGACGCGCACGACCAGGCGCGGGTCATGACCCCCTCGGCGGCGGCCGCCGCCGGCGCGCGCTGGTTGATCCTGGGTCGCGCCGTGACCGGCGCAGCCGATCCGGTGGCCGCGATGGCGGCGGTGCGCGCCGACCTCGGCGGGGTTGCGGCCTCGGCCTAACTCCGCTACGATTCATGTCTTGCCCGTTTTTGGGCGCGTTTTGCGCGCACCACGGGGGGCAAGTTCGCAGGCCAATCCGCTGGCCACATTCGCTTCGTCCAGGCGCGGAATCACTCGCAAGTCGTTGCTTGAGAGCTGATGCATCCTGGCGATGAACAGCATGGGGAGTCCAGCCGGCTGCCGCTTGGCAGTGCGGGAGGCTCCGTCGGCGCGTGAGCGCCGAGGTGACCCGTGAAAGTTCGTAGCAGCGTGAAGCCGATTTGTGAGCACTGCAAGGTCGTGAAGCGACAGGGCGTGACTCGCATCATCTGCAAGCGTAACCCGAAGCACAAGCAGCGTCAGGGCTGAGGGTAAGCGCACACTATGGCACGTATCGCAGGCGTCGATCTTCCGCGTGAAAAGAAGATCGAGATCGGTCTGACCTACATCTTCGGCATCGGTCGCAAGACCGCCCAGAAGATCCTTGAGGCAGCGGGTGTGTCGAGCGCGCAGCGCGTTCGCGACCTGAACGACACCGATCTCAACAAGCTCCGTCAGGAAATCGAGCGCAATCATCGCGTCGAGGGTGCGCTCCGCACCGAAGTCGCGATGAATATCAAGCGCCTGATGGACATCGGCTCGTATCGTGGCACCCGCCATCGTCGTGGCCTCCCCGTGCGCGGGCAGCGCACGCACACGAACGCGCGCACCAAGAAGGGGCCGCGCCGCGCTATCGCGGGCAAGAAGAAGGTGACCAAGTAAGCCATGGCTACCGCGAAGAAGACCAAGCGCGTCGTCGAGGCGGAAGGCATCGCCCACGTCAGCGCCACGTTCAACAACACGACCATCACGATCACCGACATGCATGGCAATGCCGTGTCATGGGGCTCGGCCGGCAAGGCCGGGTTCAAGGGATCGAAGAAGTCCACGCCGTTCGCCGCCACCGTGGCGTCCGAGCAGTGCGCGCGCGAAGCGCTCACGCTCGGTGTGCGCCGCGTCCATGTGCGCGTGCAGGGCCCCGGGTCTGGCCGCGAGTCGGCCATCCAGGCGCTCGCCGCTGCCGGGCTCCAGGTGAAGTCCATTCGTGACGTCACCCCGATCCCGCACAACGGCTGCCGTCCCCCCAAGCGCCGGAGGGTCTGATCCATGGCCCGTTATACTGGTCCCAGCTGCCGTCAGTGCCGTCGTGAGGGCGCGAAGCTCTTCCTGAAGGGCACCAAGTGCTTCACCGAAAAGTGCCCCGTGGAGCGTCGTCCGTACGCCCCGGGTCAGCACGGTCAGGCCACGGCGCGTCGCAAGAAGATGTCCGAATTCGCCAAGCAGCTGCGCGAGAAGCAGAAGATCAAACGCATCTATGGCATCTCGGAGAAGCAGTTCCGCAACACGTTCGAGCGCGTGGCGTCGCAGGCCGGCATCACCGGTCACAACCTGCTCGCCGCCCTCGAGACCCGTCTCGACAACGTGGTGTACCGCATGGGCTTCGCCCCGAGCCGCAAGGCCGCGCGTCAGCTCATCCGTCACCGCCACATCGAGGTGAAGGGTCGCCTCCTCGACATCCCGTCGTACCAGGTGCGTCCGGGTGAGGAAGTGCGCGTGAAGCAGGCCTCGCGCGAGCTCGTGCTCGTGCAGGGCGCGATGGAGCAGGCCGCCCGTGGCGCGTCGCTCTCGTGGATCGCCGTCGACAAGGAGTCGTTCAGCGGCCGCGTGCTCGAGAAGCCCCAGCGTCAGAGCATCCCGCTCGCGGCGCAGGAGCAGCTCGTCGTCGAACTGTACTCGAAGTAAGTCAACAACAACCGATCAGTTCTGCGTATCGGGTTCTAGGTCGTGGGTTGTGGGTTACCCATCACCCACCACCAAGAACCCGAAACCCATCACTGATCAGTTGGCAGTTTCTGCAGCAGGTCGGGGCCCGAACCCCTCTACGAGTCTACCGCGCGTTCGGGGCGGGGTAGAGCGTCGCCACTCACTCGAGTGGTGAGACCACTTTCTCCAAGACACTCATGGCAACGATCGATCTTTCCGGGCTGGTCCGTCCGCAGCTGGTTGAAGCGACCAAGCGCGAGGACAATCCCAATCTGGCCGAATTCCGCCTGCAGCCGCTCGAGCGCGGCTTCGGGCACACGCTGGGCAACGCGATGCGCCGACTGCTCCTGTCGTCGCTCCGGGGCTCGGCCGTGTGGGCGTTCCGTATCGATGGCGTGGTGCATGAGCACCAGACCATCCCGGGCGTCGTGGAAGACGTGCACCAGATCATCGGCAACCTCAAGACGCTGACCCTGTCCCTGCCGGACGAAGTGGAGCAGACCGTGCTCCGCATCGCCAAGTCGGGCCCGGGCACCGTCACCGCCGCCGACATCCAGGCGACCGGTGGCATCCGCGTCGTGGGGCCCTCGCACCACCTCTTCACGATCACCGACGAGCGCGACTTCACCGTCGAACTCTACGTGAACAAGGGGCGGGGCTATGTCGAGAGCGACCAGCACCCGGCCGACAAGAACCTCCCGGTCGATGTCGTTCGCATCGATGCCATCTACTCCCCGGTCCGTCGGGCGAACTTCACCGTCGCGGAAACCCGCGTCGGCCAGCGCACCGACTACGACCGGCTCACGCTTACCGTCGAAACCAACGGCACGATGTCGCCCGAGGAAGCGGTGAGTTACGCGGCGGCGCTCGCCCAGACCCACTTCCAGTACTTCGTGGGCTTTGGGTCGTCGGCCTCCGCGCAGCCCGGCACGGGCGGCGATGGGGCCAACTCCGACGCCATCCGCCTCGCTGAACTGTTCCGCACGCCCATCGATGACCTCGAACTTTCTGTTCGCTCGGTCAATTCCCTGAAGAACTCGAACATCCGCTCGCTCGGCGATCTGGTTCGCCAGACCGAGGCGCAGATCCTCCAGGTCAAGAACTTCGGTAAGAAGTCCCTGCAGGAAATCGCCGCGCTGCTCGAGAAGGAAGGGCTCAATTTCGGCATGCGCTATGAGGAGAGCACGGATGGCGTGCGTATCCTCGATATGGGCACCCCGCCCAGCCGCGCGGCCGAGAACGCGCCCGACGACGACGACGACGAGGACTGAACTCCCATGCGCCACCGTAAGGCCAACCGCCAGCTCCGGCGGACCAGTGAGCAGCGCCTCGCGCTGCTCCGCAACCTCGCCACCTCGCTCATCGAGCAGGGGGCGATCGAGACGACCGAGGCCAAGGCCAAGGAGCTGCGCCCGTTCGTCGAGAAGCTCATCACCAAGGCCCGCACCGGCACGCTCCACGCGCGTCGGCTCGCTGGCAAGCACGTCCACAAGCGTGAGGCGGCCGACAAGCTCTTCCAGGAAATCGGCCCCAAGTTTGCCACGCGTCCGGGCGGCTACACGCGCATTCTCAAGACCGGCCACCGCAAGGGTGACGGCGCGGAGATGGCGCGGATCGAACTGATCCTCAGCTGAGGCACCACCCATGGCCATTCAACGCAATCGCTGCTACCACTGCGACAAGGGTGTTGCCTACGGCAACAACGTTTCGCACGCAAACAACAAGACGCGGCGCACCTGGAAGCCGAACCTCCAGGTCGTGCGTACCCTCGCCGACGGCAAGATCATCAAGGTGAAGGTTTGCACCCGCTGCCTCGCGGCCGGCAAGGTGCAGCGCGCGCCGCGCGGCCAGGTCGCCGTCGCGTAATTCGCCGCTCGATGTCACGCACGCGGGGAGCTCGCTCACAAGCGGGTCTCCCCGCGTCGTGTATGGAGGCTTGGCGCCGCGGTTCACCCCGAACCCCCGACCAAGAACCCCCAACCCCCAACTGATCAGTTCATGCACAAGACCGCCCTGATCACTGGCATCACCGGGCAGGATGGCTCCTACCTCGCTGAGCTCCTCCTCGCGAAGGGCTATCGCGTCGTGGGCGTCGTGCGTCGGTCCTCGACGACGCCCTACGAGCGCATCGCGCATCTGGTGGACCGCGTCGAACTCGTGTCCGCCGACCTGCTCGATCAGACCTCGCTGACCGACGTGGTGCACGCCGCGCAGCCGCATGAGATCTACAATCTCGCGGCGCAGAGCTTCGTGCAGACGTCGTGGAATCAGCCCGTGCTCACCGGCGAGTTCACCGCGCTCGGCGTGACGCGCATGCTCGAGGCGATGCGCAAGGCGGCGCCCACGGCACGCTTCTATCAGGCGTCGTCGAGCGAACAGTTCGGCAAGGTCGTCGAAACGCCGCAGACGGAATCGACCCCGTTCTACCCGCGCTCGCCCTACGGCGTGGCCAAGGTGTACGGGCACTGGATCACCGTGAACTACCGCGAAAGCTTCAACCTTTTTGCGGTCTCGGGCATCCTCTTCAATCACGAGTCGCCGCGCCGCGGCCTCGAGTTCGTGACGCGCAAGATTTCCGACGGCGTGGCGCGCATCAAGATGGGGCTCTCCAAGGAGCTGCGCCTCGGCAATCTCGATGCGCGTCGCGATTGGGGGTTCGCCGGCGACTACGTCGATGCGATGTGGCGCATGCTGCAGCAGGACCAGCCCGATGACTACGTCATCTCCACCGGAGAGACGTACAGCGTGCGGCAGTTCTGCGAGGCGGCCTTCGGCTACGCGGGGCTCGACTACAAGGACTTCGTCATTCAGGACGAGCGCTTCTTCCGGCCGGCCGAAGTGGATCTGCTCGTGGGGAATCCGGAGAAGGCGAAGCGGCAGCTGGGCTGGACGCCGCAGGTCAACTTCCGGCAGCTCGTCGAGATGATGGTGCAGGCGGACCTCGATCGGTACGCGCGCGCGAAGTGACGCGGATTCTCGTCACCGGGGCGGCGGGTTTCGTCGGGCAGTGGCTGCTGCCCGCGCTCCGTGCGGCGTATCCGGAGGCGACGCTGGTGGCGCTGGCCACCGACGCCGTCTCCGATGCACGCCCGCGTGGCGTGCCGGCGGCCGTCCCCGCGACGTGGCAGATCGGCGATCTCCGGGACGACGCGTACGTACGCGAGGCCGTCGCGCTGGCGCGCCCCGAGCTGGTCATTCATCTCGCGGCCATTTCCCACCTCCCGACCGCGGCCGACGACCCCGCGCAGGCGTGGGACGTCAACGTCACCGCCACGGCGCGCCTGTTGCACCATCTCGAGGCGCATCGCGCCGCCGGGCACGGGGAGCCACGGGTCCTGATCGTGGGCAGCGCCGAGCAGTATGGCCGCCACGACACGCACGAAGGCCCACTGGCCGAAACCGCGGTGCAGGCGCCGCGGACCGTCTATGCCGCCACCAAGGCGGCGCAGGAGGTTCTGGCGCTGCAACACTGGCGGGCGACCGGCCTGCCGGTCATCGTGGCGCGCAGTTTCAACCACAGCGGTGCGGGCCAGCCCCCGCGCTTTCTGTTGCCGGCGCTCGTGGCCCGCGCGCATGCGCTCGCCGACGCGCCGGCGGGCACGCCGATGCCTGTGGGCAATCGCACGCCCATCCGCGACTTCCTCCATGTAAGTGACGTCGTGGCTGCCTATATTTCCCTCTGTCAGCGGGGCACGCCCGGCGAGGCGTACAACGTGGCCAGTGGCACCGGGTGGTCGGTGCAGCAGGTGCTCGAACGGGTCGTCGCGCGCACGGGTACGCGCGCAGTCCCCACCGAGGATCCGGCACTGGTGCGACCAGTTGACGTCCCCAGCCTCATCGGGGATCCCCGCAAGCTGCAGCACGCCACGGGGTGGCGTGCGACGCGTTCACTCGACGACATCATCGACGACCTCCTCCATGCCGCGACGTTCTGACCTGCACCGGATTCTCGTGATTGGCTCCGGGCCAATCATCATCGGGCAGGCCGCCGAGTTCGATTACTCCGGAACCCAGGCCACGAAGGCGCTGCGTGAAGAGGGGTATGAAGTCATCCTGGTGAATTCCAATCCGGCCACGATCATGACGGATCCGGAGTTCGCCGATCGCACGTACATCGAACCGGTGACCCCGGAGTTCGTGGAGCGCGTGATCGCCAAGGAGCGCCCGGATGCGGTCCTCCCCACCATGGGCGGGCAGACGGCGCTTAACGTGGCGCTCGCGCTGCACGAAAGCGGCGCGCTCGAGAAGTACGGCTGCCAGCTGATCGGCGCCAATGCGCGCGCCATTCGCGTGGCCGAAGATCGCAAGCTGTTCGCCGAAGCGATGGAGAAGATCGGGCTCAAGTGCCCGACCGGCCGGACGGTCACCTCCTTCGACGAAGCCATGGCGGCCGTCGAAGAGACCGGCTTCCCGTCGATCATCCGCCCGTCGTTCACGCTCGGCGGGACCGGCGGTGGCATCGCGTACAATCGCGAAGAGTTCGAAACGATCGTGCGTCGCGGCCTCGACCTGTCGCCCGTGCATTCGGTGCTCATCGAGCGCTCGCTCCTGGGGTGGAAGGAGTACGAGCTCGAGGTGATGCGCGACTGCGCCGACAACGTCGTCATCGTCTGCTCGATCGAGAACCTCGATCCGATGGGCGTGCATACCGGCGACTCGATCACGGTCGCGCCGGCCATGACGCTCACCGATCGTGAGTACCAGGTGATGCGCGATGCAGCCGTCGCCATCATCCGCGAGATCGGCGTGGATGCCGGTGGGTGCAACATCCAGTTCGCGGTCAATCCGCAGAACGGTGAGCTCATCGTCATCGAGATGAATCCGCGCGTGTCGCGCTCGTCGGCGCTGGCCTCCAAGGCCACCGGCTTCCCGATCGCGCGCATCGGCGCCAAGCTCGCGGTGGGCTACACGCTCGATGAGGTCCCGAACGACATCACGAAGACGACGCCCGCGAGCTTTGAGCCGGTGCTCGACTACGTCATCGTGAAGTGCCCGCGCTTCGCCTTCGAGAAGTTCGCCGCGGTGGACCCGGGTCTCACGACGCAGATGAAGTCGGTCGGCGAGTCGATGGCGATTGGCCGCACCTTCAAGGAGGCGTTCCAGAAGGCGCTGCGCGCGCTCGAGACGGGTCGCCCGGGATGGGCGGTGGGCGAGCGCCTGCAGGATGATCGCCTGAGCGACGGCTCGCTCGAGGAGCTCAAGGGGGCGGTCCGTCGCCCCACGCCGGAACGCATCTTCCAGCTGAAGCGCGCGATGCAGGCGGGGCTCACGACGGCGGAGCTCTACGCCATCACCGGCATTGATCCGTGGTTCCTGGATCAGATGCGCGAACTGCTCGACGCCGAGTCGTGGTATACCGCGCTCCCCAGCGTGGAGGCCGATGGCATGCGTCGCATGAAGCGCATGGGCTTCAGCGATCGGCAGCTGGCGGCGTTGCGCGGCACCGACGAGACCGCGGCGCGCGAGCTCCGCTGGTCGTTGGGCGTGCGCCCGTCGTACAAGATGATCGACACCTGTGCCGGTGAGTTCCCGTCGAGCACGCCGTATCTGTACGGCAATTACGACGAGGAGAGCGAAGCGGCGACCGAAGGGCGCAAGAAGGTCGTGATCCTCGGGTCCGGCCCCAATCGCATCGGCCAGGGCGTGGAGTTCGACTACTGCTGCGTGCGCGCCGTCCTGGCGCTGCGCGAGCAGGGGTATGAGACCATCATGGTCAACTCCAATCCCGAGACGGTCTCCACCGACTTCGATATCTCCGACAAGCTGTACTTCGAGCCGCTGACGCTCGAGGACGTGCTGGAGATCGTGCAGCGGGAGAACCCCGAGGGCGTGATCGTGCAGCTCGGTGGCCAGACGCCGCTCAAGCTCACGCGTCCGCTCGAGAAGGCCGGCGTGCGCATTCTCGGCACGTCGCCCGATGCCATCGACACCGCGGAAGATCGTCGGCGCTTCGAAGCCATCGTGCGCGAACTCGGGATCGAGCAGCCGGCGAACGGCACCGCCACGAGCGTGGACGAAGCGGTCACGATCGCCAAGGACATCGGCTTCCCGGTGCTGGTGCGTCCCTCGTACGTGCTCGGCGGCCGCGCCATGGAGATCGTGCACGACGAAGCGTCGCTGCGGGATTACTTCGAGCGCGCCGCGCGGGTCAGCGAGGATCGCCCGGTGCTCGTCGATCGCTTCCTCGAGGACGCATTCGAGGCCGACGTGGACGCGCTGTCCGATGGCGAGCACGTCGTGATCGGGGCGGTCATGGAGCACATCGAAAGTGCCGGGATTCATTCCGGCGACTCGGCGTGCATTCTTCCGCCGTATCTCATTCCGCCGGCCGCGGTCGAGCAGATGAAGCAGCACACGATCGCCTTCGCCAAGAAGCTCGGCGTGGTGGGGCTGATCAACGTGCAGTACGCGTACAAGGACGGCGTGGTCTACGTCATCGAGGTGAACCCGCGCGCGTCGCGCACGGCGCCCTTTGTGTCGAAGGCCATCGGGGTGTCGCTCCCCTCGGTGGCGGCGCGCCTCATGCTGGGCGAAACGCTTGCCCAGATCGGCTTCACGCAGGAGATCGTGCCGCCCTATATCAGCGTCAAGGAAGCCGTCTTCCCGTTCAACAAGTTCCGTGAGTTCGATCCGGTGCTGAGCCCGGAGATGCGCTCGACGGGCGAAGTGATGGGCATCGACGATGATTTCGGTGCGGCCTTCCTCAAGTCGCAGATCGCCGCCGACAACGCGCTGCCGCGGCAGGGCGCGGTCTTCTTCACGGTGAACAACACCGACAAGCCGGCGGCTGCGAAGTTGGCCAAGCGGCTGGTGGAGCTTGGCTTCTCCGTGCGGGCGACCAGCGGCACGGCGAGCTTCTTCGAGGCGCAGGGGATCCCCGTGACGAGCGTGCTCAAGGTCCACGAAGGCCGTCCGCACGGCGTGGACATGATCGTCAACGGCGAGATCCAGCTGCTCGTGAACACGCCGCTCGGCAAGGCGGCGCAGGTCGATGATGAGCGCCTCCGCCAGGCGGCGATCGCGAATCGCGTCCCCTACACGACGACGCTGACCGCTGCGAGCGCGGCTGTGGAGGCCATCGCGGCGCGCCAGACGCGCGAGCCGGTGGTGCGGTCGCTGCAGGAGTGGCACGCCATCCTGCGGGGCGCGTGAGCCAGTCGGTGAGCCCCATTCCGGGGATGATCGCTCGCGCCGGTGAGGGGCGCGTCGCCGCCGGCGCACAGCTCGCCGACGGCGCGCTCGTGCACGAGTCGGCCTATGTCGATGACGGCGCGGTGATCGGGGCCGCCACGCGCATCTGGCACTTCTGCCACATCAATCCGCGCGCCAGCATCGGCGCGCGCTGCTCGCTGGGGCAGAATGTGGTCGTGATGCCGGGCGTCATCATCGGCGACAACGTGAAGATCCAGAACAACGTGTCGGTGTATGAGGGCGTCGAGCTCGAAGATGACGTCTTCTGCGGTCCGTCCATGGTGTTCACGAACGTCTACAATCCGCGCAGTGCCGTCTCGCGCAAGAATGAGTATCGCCGCACGCTGGTCAAGCGCGGGGCGAGCATTGGCGCGAACGCCACCATCGTCTGCGGCGCGACCGTGGGGCGCTACGCGTTCATCGGGGCCGGCGCGGTCGTCAATCGCGACGTCCCCGACTATGCGCTGATGGCGGGCGTGCCGGCGAAGCGGATCGGGTGGATGTCGGAACACGGGGAGCGCCTCGAGGTGGTCGGCCCCGATGCGCAGGACCCGGCGGTGGAAGTGCTGCGCTGCCCGGCAACGGGTCAACTCTATGCGCGTCGCGGCGACGTCGTCACGCCGACCGCGAACGGGTGAGCATCCAGTGAGCGAACGAATCATTCCCGACGGACAGCGGATCCGCCTCGCCCTGGTGGGCTGCGGGCGCATCAGCCGCAATCACTTCGATGCGATTGCCAAGGTCCCCGACCTCCAGCTCGTTGCGGTGTGCGACAGCGTGGAGGAGCGCGCGCGTGCCGCCGGCGACGAGCAGGGGGTGCCTTGGTTCACGAGCTACGAGCAGATGCTCGCGGACGTGCCGAGCGACGCCATCGTGGTGGCGACGCCCAGCGGGCTGCACCCGCAGCACGGTATCCTCGCGGCCAAGTCCGGCCGGCACGTGATCAGCGAGAAGCCCATGGCGATCTCGCTCGCCGCCGCGGATGCGCTCGTGCAGGCCTGCGACGACCACCATGTGCACCTGTTCGTGGTCAAGCAGAACCGCCTCAATCCGCCCATCGTCCTGCTCAAGCGGGCGATCGACCGGGGGCGGTTCGGTCGCATCTACATGGCGAACTGCACGGTGCGCTGGACGCGCCCGCAGGAGTACTACGATCAGGCGCCGTGGCGGGGCACCTGGGAGTTCGACGGCGGGGCGTTCATGAATCAGGCCTCGCACTATGTCGATCTCATCCAGTGGCTCGTGGGGCCGGTGGAGAGTGTGGTGGCCAAGACGGCCACGCTGGCTCGGCGGATCGAGGCCGAGGACAGCGGGGTGGCGGTGCTCAAGTTCCGCTCCGGCGCCATCGGCACGATCGAGGTCACCATGCTGACCTATCCCAAGAACCTCGAAGGATCGATCACGATCCTGGGGGAGAAGGGGACGGTCAAGATCGGCGGGACGGCCGTCAATCGGGTCGAGACGTGGCAGTTTGCCGACTACGATGACGACGACAAACTGGTCGAGCAGTCGAACACGAACCCGACCAGCGTGTACGGGTTCGGGCACGAGGGTTACTATCGGAATGTGGTCCCGGTCCTTCGGGGCCAGGCGCGCCCCGATACCGACGGGCGGGCGGGTCGGAAGTCCCTGGAGCTCATCCTCGGGATCTACGAATCGGCCAAGACGGGGCGCGACGTTCCGCTGCCCCTGCGCGTCAATATCTAGTGTTCGGGTAGGGCTTGGACGACTGGTGTTCCTTGCAGGCTTCGCATTTCTGACTCACGCCCCGGGGCGTTGACCATATGGCCGTACCGCTTCTCGATCTGAAGGCGCAGCACGCTACCATCCGCGACGAGGTGGTGGCGGCGCTCATGGATGTCGTGGACCAGCAGGCGTTCATTCTGGGCGATCCGGTGGCGCAGCTCGAGTGCAGCGTCGCTGGGCTCTCCCAGGTGAAGTACGCCGTGGGCTGCGCTAACGGCACGGATGCCCTCCTGCTGGCGCTGCGCGCACTCGGCGTGAGCCATGGCGACGAGGTGGTGACGACGCCGTTCACGTTTTTCGCCACCGCCGGCGCCGTGCACAATCAGGGCGCGCGCCCGGTCTTCGTCGACATCGATCCCAAGACGTACAACATCAATCCGGCGCTGGTGGCGCCGGCGATCACCGGCCGCACCAAGGCGGTGATTGCGGTGGATCTCTTCGGGCAGATGGCCGCGATCGAGCAGGTCGTCGCCGCGGCCGGCGCCGTGCCGGTCATCGAGGACGCCGCACAGTCCATTGGCGCGAGTCGCGTGATCAACGGCAGGAAGGTCATGGCCGGCGAAGCCGCCGCCATCGGGACGTACAGCTTCTTCCCGTCGAAGAATCTGGGCGGCTATGGCGACGGCGGCATGATGGTCACGCAGGATGAGGCGCTCTTCGAGACGCTCATGAAGCTGCGTGTCCATGGCGGTCGCAAGACCTATTTCCACGAGGTCGTCGGCTACAACAGCCGGCTCGATGCGCTGCAGGCGGCCGTGCTCAAGGCCAAGCTGCCGCACCTCGAGGGGTGGAGTGCCGCGCGTCGTGCCAATGCGGCCAAGTACGACGCGGCCTTCGCCGATGTGCCGGAGATCGGCACCCCGTACATCGATCCGGCGAACACCTCGATCTACAACCAGTACACGATTCGGGTGTCGCCGCGCGACGCGCTACAGGCGCACCTCAAGGCGCAGGGGATCGGCTCGGCGGTGTACTATCCGTTGCCGCTGCACCTGCAGCCATGCTTCGCCTACCTCGGCTATCAGGAGGGGCAGTGCCCCGAGTCCGAGAAGGCGGCCAAGGAAGTGTTGTCGCTGCCCGTCTATCCGGAGCTCACCGACGCGCAGCGCGATGAAGTCATCGCGGCCGTACGCCAGTTCTTCGGACGCTGAGACCAGTCATGACCAATGAGGCGATGAAGACCCAACTGCTCAATCGCATCCAGGACCGTACGGCCGTCATCGGCGTCATCGGTCTCGGCTATGTGGGCCTCCCGCTGGCCATGGAGTTCGTGCACGCGGGCTTCCGCGTCATCGGGTACGACGTGAGCCAACGGGTGGTCGATCTCCTGATGGCCGGCGAGTCGCACATCCAGGACATCCCGGCCGCGCAAGTGCAGGCGGCGGTGGCGAGCGGCAGTTTCGTGGCCACGGCCGTCGAAGCGCGCCTCAAGGAGTGCGACGCGATCTCCATCGCCGTGCCGACGCCGCTCTCCAAGACGCGCGATCCGGACATGGCGTACGTCCTGAGCGCGGCGGATGCCATTGCGCGGCAGGCGCATCCCGGGCTCTGCGTCGTGCTCGAGAGCACGACCTATCCCGGGACCACGCGCGAGCTCCTGCAGCCCCGCCTCGAGGCGATGGGATTGACCGTGGGGACCGACATCTTCGTGGCCTTCAGCCCCGAACGCGTCGATCCGGGCAATCCGGTCTATCACACCAAGAACACCCCCAAGGTCGTCGGCGGCCTGACACCGGCCTGCGTGGAAGTGGCCACGGCCCTCTACGCCAGCTGCATCGACACCGTGGTGCCGGTGAGCTCACCGGAAGCGGCCGAGTTGGTCAAGCTGCTCGAGAATACGTTCCGCGCCGTGAACATCGGCCTGGTGAACGAAATCGCGATCATGTGTGACAAACTCGGCGTGGATGTCTGGGAAGTCATCAACGCCGCGG
Organism: Gemmatimonadaceae bacterium; assembly: GCA_019752115.1. Lineage (NCBI taxonomy): Bacteria > Pseudomonadati > Gemmatimonadota > Gemmatimonadia > Gemmatimonadales > Gemmatimonadaceae > Gemmatimonadaceae bacterium. The sequence goes on along the minus strand of JAIEMN010000018.1, from coordinate 131,838 downwards.
CCACGAAGCCGTTCGGCTTCATGAAGTTCACGCCGGGCCCCGGCATTGGCGGGCACTGCATTCCGCTCGACCCGCACTACCTCGCCTGGAAGATGCGCACGCTCAACTACAAGACGCGCTTCATCGACCTGGCGAGCGAGATCAACTCGCACATGCCCGAATGGGTGGTGCAGAAGGTCGCCGACGCCCTGAACGATGGGCGGAAGGCCGTCCGCGGCTCGCGCCTGCTCGTGCTCGGCGTGGCCTACAAGCGCGACATCGATGACGTTCGCGAGAGCCCGGCGCTCGACGTGATCCGCTTGCTCGAGGAGCGCGGGGCGCATGTCGAGTTCCACGACCCGTTCGTGAAGGAGTTCCGCGAAGAGGGGCACAGCCGGACCGGCGTGGAGCTCAGCGACGAGATGTTGCGCTGGGCAGACGCGGTGGTGATCGTGACCGACCATAAGGCGGTGGATTACCAGCGCGTCGTGGATCAGGCGGCGGTTGTGGTCGATACCCGCAATGTCACTGCAGGACTTACCCCCGGTCGCGCGCGCCTCGTTGGGCTGGCGAACCGGACCCGCTCCGCCTGACCCGGGTACCAGACCTCCGCATGAGTTCCCGTTCCTATCGCGTCGACTGGCGCCTCCTGATGCTCCTCGGCCTGGCAGCTGCCCTGGCCGGGTGTGGCCGTGGCTTCCAGCCTCGCGACTTTGCCACGCCGGAAGCGCTCTTCCGCGCCTCGCTGCTCGAGTTCGAGCGCAAGGCGTGGGACAACGCGCAGGCGGGCTTCGAAAAGCTCACGACGGACCTGTCGTCGCGCGATCCGCTGCTGGCGCCGGCGTACTACTACCTCGCGCTCACGCACGAGCGGAAGAAGGAGTTCCTGCTGGCCGCGCAGGCCTACGAGCGCATCACCGACGGCTTCCCCGATGACACACTGGCCCCAGTGGCCATGCTCGGGAGTGGGCGATCGTATCAGCTCATCTGGCGACGGCCGGCCCTCGATCCGGAGTACGGGCAGAAGGCCGCCTCCGTCCTGCGGGCGTTGCTGTCGTCGTACCCCGATGCCAAGCAGGTCGATGAAGCCAAGCAGCGGATCGCGCAGCTGGAAGAGTGGTTCGCCCAGAAGGACTACCTGACGGGCGTCCACTACATCAAGGTGCGCAAGGCCGTCGATCCGGCGATCATCTACTTCAAGGACGTGGTGCAGACGTACCCGTCCACGAAGGCCGCGCGCCTGTCGTGGCTCCGCCTGCACGAGCTGTACACGAAGATCCGCTGGAAGGAGGATGCCGCGGAAACGTGTACCGCCATGTGGAAGGCGTATCCCGGCGATCCCGACGTCACGCTGGCCTGTGGCGCGGCCCCGAAGGATTCGAGCGGCGCCAAGAAGGTCGGCGACGCGTCCGGGCCGGCCGCCATCACCGCCCGGACCCCCGCGCTCTTCGCGCGCCCCGGCCCCGGCAGCCGCTGACCCACCCTCCCGTGCGACTCGGGCTCTTCGGCGGCAGCTTCGATCCGCCGCACGTTGGGCACGTACTCGTCGCGCAGGACGCCCGCGAGGCGTTGCGCCTCGATCAGGTGCTGGTCATCCCGGCGGCGCAGCAGCCGCTCAAGGGCGATCAGCAGACCCCGGCAGTGCACCGACTGGCCATGGCCCGTGCGGCATTCCAGGGGATCGACGGGCTCGAGGTCGATGCCATCGAAATCGACCGGGGTGGGTTATCTTTCATGGTTGACACCGTGGAGGCGGTGCACCGGCGTTGGCCGGACGCCCAACTCCATCTTCTGGTCGGCGAGGACGTGGTTCCTACCTTGCCGCGCTGGCGTGAGCCGGAGCGGCTGCTCGCCATGGTCCAGCTCGTCATTCTGACCCGGGATCCCGGCGCGGCGGCGAGCGAGGCACCAGAAGAGCGGATCGCCAACGCGATCCGTTTGGCCACCCGTCGGGTGGACGTGTCGTCAACCGAAGTCCGGGCGCGCGTCCGCGAAGGGAAATCCCTGCGCGGGTTCGTCCCCGAGGCAGTGGCGACGTACATCGCATCCACCGGGTTGTATCGCGAGCATTCCCGGGCCACGGAGTAAGCGGCACGCAGCGCCTCAGGGCGATGGGCCGCGACGGCCGGGCCCTCTCATGAGGTCGTAGAGGTTTCTATGCTGAAGGGCTTGATCAGTAAGGTGTTCGGTACGCGCCACGAGCGTGAACGGAAGCGCGTGCAGCCGATCCTGAACGAGATCCACGAGATCGAAGCGCGGCTGGCATCGCTCCCCGATGCCGAGATCCAGGCGCAGACCGCGAAGTTCCGCGGGATCATCGCCGAGCGCACAGGCGCCATCGAGCAGCGCATCGCCGAGCTCAAGGCGGCCAAGCACGACACCGCCGATTCGGCCGAGCGCGAGAAGCTCGACATCGAGCTGCAGGGCGCGGACGGACGGGGCGGCGCTGAAGGCGAGCTGCGGGCGGCGATCGCGGAAGTGCTCGATGACCTGCTGCCGGAAGCGTTCGCCACGGTGCGGGAAGCCTGCCGCCGCCTCAAGGGCTCCACGGTCGTGGTCACGGGCCATGAGCTCACGTGGGACATGGTCCCCTACGATGTGCAGCTCATCGGTGGCATTCAGCTCCATCTGGGGCGGATCGCCGAGATGGCCACGGGCGAAGGCAAGACGCTGGTGGCCACGTTGCCGCTCTATCTGAATGCGCTCCCCGGTCGCGGGGCGCATCTGGTCACGGTGAACAACTACCTCGCGCGCCGTGACTCGCAGTGGATGGGCCACCTGTATAGCTGGCTCGGGCTCACGGTCGGGTGCCTCGACGATACCGAGCCGGGCTCGTGGGAGCGTCGCGCGGTCTACGCCTGCGACATCACCTACGGTACCAACAACGAGTTCGGCTTCGACTATCTGCGCGACAACATGGTCACGACGAGTGACCAGCGCGTGCAGCGGCCGCACATCTTCGCCCTCGTGGACGAAGTGGACTCGGTGCTCATCGACGAAGCGCGGACGCCGCTCATCATCTCGGGCCCGGTGGGCAACGACGGGGATGCGCAGTACGCCGAGTTCAACAACGCTGTCGAGCGGCTCGTCCGCCGGCAGAACGAGCTGGTGAACCAGCTGGTGGGCGAAGGCGAGCGCGCGCTCGAACAGGGCGACAATGACACCGCCGGCCTGCAGCTGTACAAGGCGCAGATGGGCGGACCGAAGAACAAGCGCCTGATCAAGGCGCTCAACGAGCCGGGCATCAAGCAGCTCGTGCAGAAGGTCGAGCTCGAGGTCATCGCCGACAAGAAGCTGCCCATGGGCAAGCGGCAGTTCCGCGAGATCGAGGACGACCTCCTCTTCGTGCTCGACGAGAAGGGGCACACGGTGCACCTCACCGAGCAGGGGCTCGATTATCTCGCGCCCGATCATCCGGACATGTTCGTCCTGCCGGATATCGCGGTGCTCATCGGGCAGCTCGATCGCGACCACGAGCTCACCGCACCGCAGCGCCTCGAGCGCCGCGCGGCGGTGGAGCGCGAGTACGCCGAGAAGAGCGAGCGCCTCAACATCATTCACCAGCTGCTGCGCGCCCATGCCCTCTACGAGCGCGACGTGAACTACGTCGTGCAGGAAGGGCAGGTCCTCATCGTGGACGAGTTCACGGGGCGCACCATGCCGGGCCGTCGCTGGAGCGAGGGGCTGCACCAGGCGGTGGAGGCGAAGGAGCGCGTCCAGGTGAAGGGCGAGACCCAGACGCTCGCTACCATCACCATTCAGAACTACTTCCGCATGTACGAGAAGCTGGCCGGTATGACCGGTACGGCCGAAACGGAAGAGACGGAATTCCACACGATCTACGGGCTGGAAGTGTCGGTGATTCCGACCAACCGGCCGATCGCGCGCGAAGACCGGCAGGATCTGGTGTACAAGACGCGTCGCGAGAAGTACAACGCCATCGTTGAAGAGACGCGGCGCCTGCACGGCCTGGGGTACCCGGTGCTGGTCGGGACCGCGAGCGTGGAAGCGTCGGAGACGCTCTCGCGTCTCTTCACGCGCGCGGGGCTCAAGCACAGCGTGCTGAACGCCAAGTACCATCAGCGCGAAGCCGAGATCGTCACCGGCGCCGGTCAGCCGGGCGCCATCACGATCGCCACGAACATGGCCGGCCGCGGCACCGACATCAAACTCGGCGCCGGCGTCATCGAGCCCAAGCCGAGCGTGGTGAAGGATCCGGATGGCAAGGACATCGATGTCAGCGAGATCGGCGGTCTGCACATCATTGGCTCCGAACGCCACGAGTCGCGGCGTATTGATCGCCAGCTGCGCGGTCGGTCGGGTCGCCAGGGCGATCCGGGCGCCTCGCAGTTCTTCCTGTCGCTCGAAGACGATCTCATGCGCCTGTTCGGCTCGGAGCGCATCGCCAAGCTCATGGACCGCATGGGCGCGCAGGATGGCGAGGTGCTCACGCATCCGCTCATCACGCGCTCCATCGAGCAGGCGCAGAAGCGCGTGGAGCTCCAGAACTTCCAGTCGCGCAAGCGGCTGCTGGAGTACGATGACGTGATGAACCAGCAGCGCGAGGTGATCTACTCGCTGCGGGCGTTCGCCCTCGAGGGCGGCGAGGAGCTCAAGGGCGAGGCGATCAAGATGCTCGAGCGCGGCGTGCAGCGTCGTGTCGAGCAGGCACTCGCGACGTTCGACAAGCCCGAGGAGTGGGATTTCGAGTACGTGCAGCAGGACCTGCTCATGCACTACATGCTGCAGGTGCCGGAGTTCGGGCCCGACGCCGAGAAGCCGGCCACGCTCGAGGACGCGCAGGCGGCGGCCGTCGCGGCGGTGCATCAGGCGTTCGAGGCCAAGCTCGCGAGTCTCAACTCGGTGACCGACGAGCAGGGGAACGGTTTCGCCGATCGCCTGCTGTCGCTGGTGACGCTCAACGTGATCGATGAGAAGTGGAAGGATCACCTCTACGATCTCGATCAGCTGCGGGCCTCCATTCATTATCGCTCGTGGGGGCAGAAGGATCCGCTCGTCGAGTACAAGCAGGATGCGTACACGATGTTCGTGGACCTCATGCACGATGTCGCGAACACCTTCACCGAGCGCTTCCTCAAGGCGCAGCTGGTGTTCGAGCCGGCACCGGTCGAGGAGTTCGTGCCGCCGTTCACTCCCGAGGGCATGGGCCGTCCCGATGGCGGGCGTCCGACGAAGCGCTATAACGCGCTCGGGATCCTCGAGGACATCCCGGCCGATGAACTCGACGCCGAGATCGTGGACGCCGACGTCGTGGCGCAGGACGGCGACGATGACGACGACGCCGAGGAACCGGCGCGCACGGTGGCGCGCTCGGCCCCGGCCGTGGTGGGCGCGGGAACCGTGCGGTCGCTGGAGGCGGGCGGCGGCGCCCTCCCCGCCGGGTGGGAGAACACCCCCCGCAACAATGCCTGCCCGTGCGGCTCGGGGAAGAAGTTCAAGAAGTGCCACGGCGCGCACCTGTAAGCCGTGGCGAGATGACGGCGCGCTGACAGCGCCGCGTACCGTGACGCCGGCATGGGCCAGAATGGCCCCCCGGCGTGGCGGAGCGGAGCGGAGTAGGTCAGCGCCCGTCCGGGGGGCAGGGCCCGCGCGGGTCGGTGGGGGATCGCGGCGGCAACGGTCCGTCCGCTTCCCCTGTCACTTCAGCTGATGGCACCGACCGGCTCCCTCGCCAGTGAACGATCTGGCCGCCGGTCGGGTATATTGCCCGTGGACCTTCTGGAGCCCCCATGCTGAAGCGACTGTCGTTCGCGCTGCTGGTTGTGCTGCCCGCTACGCTGCCGGTTTCGCTGCCCGCGCAGGCGCGCGGCGGCGACGGCTATCTGTTCCGACGCCCGATGGGCTCGCTCTCTATCCGGGCCGGCGCCGCGCGCCCCAATGCCAGCGGGAGCGTCTTCGACTTCGTGTCCGGTCTGCTCATGCCGCGCGGGTCGAGCAACACCAACGCCGGGCTTGGCCCGGCCGACTACTCGAGTTTCTCGGGTGCCCTCGAGGCATCGGTCAATCTCACGCCACGGGCGGAGCTGGTGCTGGGCGCCGCCACCAGCCGTCGGCGCGTCGACTCGGAGTACCGCAAGTGGGTCGACAACAACGACAAGCCCATTGAGCAGATGACGCGCTTCTCGCGCACGCCCATCTCGCTCGGGCTCAAGTGGAACCTTACGCCGGCCGGTCGTTCGATCAGTCGTCTGGTATGGGTCCCCAATCGTTTCGTGCCCTACGTCGCGGCCGGCGGCGGCGTGATGCAGTGGCGCTTTCAGCAGGAAGGGGATTTCGTGGACTTCCAGTCAAGCACGCTCGACGTGTTCAAGTCCACGCTGCAGGACAAGGGCTGGGCGCCGATGGCGTACGCGGCGACCGGCGTGTCCTGGAATCTCAACCCCTCCGTCGCGGTGACCGGGGAGGCGCGCTACGATATGGCCAGCGCCCCGCTGCGCGGCAGCTTCTCGGGCTTCAATTCGATCGGCTTGTCCGGTGTTGGACTGACGGCTGGCTTTCAGGTTCGCTACTGAACCGGCGCACTGAGGAATCTCCCATGATGCAATTCCACCCCAAGTCGGCAGAGGGCAACATGCGCTTCGTGATGCGAACCGCGCTGATCACGCTCGGCCTCGCGGCGGCTGCGCGAGTCGGCTACGCGCAGGGCGCGGCGGTCGATCCGCGCTTTCAGCCGTGGATGGGTTGCTGGGCCACGGTTGGTGGCGAGCAGACCCCGCCGCAGACGGGCGGTCCCGCCGAGGCGTCCCCGGACCAGCGTCCGACGCGCGCCTGCGTGGTCCCGTCCGTGCGGGTCCCGGGTAGCGTCGATGTGCAGCTCTACCGCAAGGATTCGCTGGTCTCCCGCGTACCGATCCCCATGCCCGGCACCACGTCGGCGCGCGAGATCGATGACTGCAAGGGCACCGAGACGGCCGAGTTCATCGCCAACGACACCCGCGTCGTGCTGCGTGCCGATCTGACCTGCGCGCGCGGCATCAAGCGCGTCGAGACGGGCCTCATGTCCATCTCGCCGACCGGCGAATGGATGCAGCTGCAGCACCAGCAGGTGGCGAATAATGCCGCGACCACGGTCGCGCGTCTGCGCTTCGATCCCGATGCCAGCGCCAAGCTGCCGGCGCTCGCCGGCGTGACCACCTCGAGCTCGGCGATGCGCCTGGGTGTCGGTGGCACGGTCACGTCGCTCCAGGTACTCGCCGTGGCGAAGGCCGTGCCGGTCGCGCTGGCCGAAGCGTATGTCGCCGAACTCGGCCTGCAGTTCAAGCTCGATGGCAAGGCGCTGGCGCAGCTGGCCGATGCCGGCATGCCGGCGCGCGTCATCGATCTGATGGTCGCGATGGCGCATCCGAACACCTTCCAGGTGGGGCCGTCACGCCCCACGATGGGGATGGCCAGCAACGATCCCAATGCGCCGGTGATTTCGGCCGCCATGCGTGAGCCGAGTGTGAGGCGCTCCTCCTGCAGCACACTGGATGAGTTCTGCTACGGCTATGGCGGTATGGGGGCCTGGGGCATGGGCTGGGGCTACGGCTACGGGCTCGACCCGTGGGGCTATCCGATGCCGATGTCGCGCCTCGGGGCGCGCTACCCCTACGGGATGTGGCCGTACGGTTACGGCTACGGCTATGGCTACGGGTACGGGTATGGCTACCCGGTCTACTACGGCAATGGCCCGGTCATCATCGTGAACCGTCCGTCCACGGGTGGCGGTGACAACAACGGCAGCTACGGGGGCGCGGTCCCCGGTCGAGCCGTGAACGGCGGCGGCTACACCCGGAATAACGGGGGCAGCGGCGGCACGGGTAGCACGGGCACCAGCCGCACCGTGTCACCGTCAGGCGGTGGCGGTGGAGCGGTGGGCGGCGCCGCGGCGGGTGGCGCGGCCGGCGGCAGTGCCGGCGGGGGTGGCGAAGCGCGAACCGCCAAGCCGCGCGGCGGCGCGTAACGCGCCCGCATGCATCGGAGTACTGTCGGCGGGCGATCCGGTTTCGGATCGCCCGTCGGTGTTTACTGAAGCCAGTGGAGGGAATGCATGCGGCGGATGCGGTGGCGGTGGATCGCGTGGCAAGGGGCCCTCGCGGTAATGCTCATGGGTGGCGCGCGGCTCGCAGCCCAGGCGCCGCTCAAGGTGGCCCGCGTGATGGAGCAATGGCGCGTGGATGGGAGCGAGTCGGGCCGGGCGTTCGGCGATGTACGCGACCTGCTCGCGCTTCCCGATGGCCAGCTCTGGGTACTCGACTTTAAGGATCAGGAGATCCGCCGCTATGACGCCGCCGGCACGTTCCGCGGGGTCACGGCGCGTCCGGGCGCCGGTCCTGGCGAACTGCGGAACGCCGACGGCATGCTGCTGCACGGCGATGGCACGGTGTGGGTCAACGATCCGATGAACGGCCGGCTCTCGGTATTTGGTACGTCCGGCGCGTTTCTTCGACAGCACCCGCTCGCGATTGGCGGGTGGCGCTACCGCTGGGAGGCATGGTTTGACCGGCGGACACACACGGTGGTCGACCCCCGCTTTGGCCCCGGCGTGGACGGGACGGCGCGCCGAATCAGCGTGCGTGGAACGGTGCTGGGGACGCTCGTGCTCCCCGCATGCAAGCAGGTGTTGGGGAGCCTCGGCTACAAGGCGCAGACCAAGGGGCGCGGCGGCCTGCAGGCGAATTATCCGTTCACGTTTGGCGGCGGTGTGGCGGGCGACCCGGCGGGTGGGTACTGGTGTGCGCCGGTGGATGGGACCCGTGCCGTTCGTCTCGGACTCGAGCGTCGGGACACCCTCGCGCGGACCGATCTCGAACTCCCACCGATTGCCGTCAGTGCGGCCGAGCGGCAAGCGCGCATCGCCGACGTGCAGAAGCGCGTCGCCACGTTCAGCTGGAGTGACTTCGATCCGTCGCGCGTGCCGTCCAGCAAGCCGCCGATTCTCGGCCTCTGGGTGGATCACGATGGCCGCCTGTGGGTGCGCCACGCGGACCGATTCGGGGTGCGACAGAGTGTGTTCGACGTCCACGATCATCAGGGACGTCATCTTGCGCGAGTGACCATTCCAGCGCGGAGCAGCGAGTTTCTGCCGGTGCAATCGCGTGGTGATCGATTGTGGCTCACGATTGTGGATGACGATGACGTGCCGTGGGTGACGCAATACCGGGTGACGTGGCCGCGATAGGCGGCGCCGGATTCCCGAATACCATGGAGGCAAGCATGCAACACATGGCGCATCGCGGTGCATTGGCGTTGGTCGGGGTTTCGCTCGTTGTGTCGATGCGCCTGTCGGCGCAGTCACGGACGTCGACGCCGACGAAAACGGTCGTCGCGAAGGAACTCTGGCGCGTCGACGGGACCGAGAGCGGCCAACCCTTCGGCAGCGTGCGCGATATTCTCGCGCTGCCGAACGGCGATCTGTGGGTGCTGGATTACAAGGATCAGCAGATCCGCCGCTACGATCGCGACGGACGAGCGCTGGGCGTGATCGGCCGCAAGGGCAGTGGTCCGGGGGAGATGCGCAATGCCAATGGCATGGTGCTCCACGGCGACGGCACGGTGTGGGTGAACGACCCGAGCAACGCGCGCTTCAGCGTGTTTCGCGCCGACGGCCGCTATGCCACCCAGCATGCGGCGCCGATCACGGGGTACGGCTATCGGTGGGAAGCGTGGTACGACGCGAGCACGAAGTCAGTGATCGACCTCGACTTCTCCAAGCGCGGCGTGATGCCCGGGCGGCGGCGGGTGTCCGCCACCGGCACGGTATCGGACCGCTTCGAACTGCCCGCGTGCAGAACGCGTCTCGATCTCATGTTCGAGGCCACCGCCCCGAAGGAGAGTCTGCAGGGGCTCTACCCCTTTTCGATGGGTGGTGGGGCGGCGGGTGATCGGCAGGGCGCGCTCTGGTGTGCCCCGGTTGATGACGATCGCGCGGTCAAGCTGCGCATCGGATCGGGCGACACGCTGGCGCGCACCACGGTGTCCGTACCCGCGCTGCCGGTCAGTACGGCGGAGCGTGAGGCCGAGATCGCGCGGGTGCAAAAATCGGTGGCGGCCTATCCCCGGCACACCTTCGATCCGGCCAAGGTCCCCACCAAGCGGCCGCCGATCGCGGCGCTGTGGGTGGACGACGACGACCGGGTGTGGCTCGAACATGGGCGCCCCGACGGCGCCGCCACCAGCACCTTCGATGTGTTCAACTCGTCGGGGGCCCATCTCGGCCGTGTGCTCATCCCGAGCCGGCGGAGCACCTTCCTCCCGATCCGGGCCAAGGGAGATCGCCTGTGGATTCCGGTGATCGATGCCGACGATGTCCCGGCGCTCGCGCTGTTCCGGGTCGCGCTGGCGCCGCGCTAGACGCCACGGCGCCACCACGCCGCTGCGTCGGATCGATCCCACGCGCACGCTTTCGGTACCGCTCACCACGGCGTGCGCACGCATAGTGCAGCGCCCCGGGAGGCCCGGGGCCCGCGTCCGCGGCGTTGTGGATATCGATCAGGGAGCAGGTACGTGACCTTTGCGACTAGCCAGCGGGACCAACCCCGTCGTACAATCAAGGAGATGCCGCACACCGATCGGCCGCGGGAGCGACTGCGGGCGCTGGGACCACACGCCCTCAGCACCCCCGAGTTGCTCGCCACGTTGATCGGGAGCGGGAGCCGGGACCATTCGGCGCTCGCGAGTGCCCATCTGGTGTACGAATGTTGTGGGGGCTCCCTCGGACGGTTGGCGGCCATGCCGGTCGCCAGTCTGACGCGGGTGCCGGGCGTGGGGCAGGCGCGCGCGTCGGCGGTGCAGGCCGCCCTCGAGCTGGGTCGGCGTTTGGCCGGCGAAGCCCGGGAGGCGGGGGTGCCGTTGCGGGGGCCGCAGGATGTCGCCGCGGTGTTCGCGCCGCGTCTGCAGGAGTTGCCGGTGGAGGAGTTCCATGTGGCGGTGCTCGATGCGCAGCACCGCCTCGAGCGGGACGTGCTCGTCACCCGGGGGCTCCTGAATTCGTCGCTCGTGCATCCGCGCGAGGTCTTCCGCGAAGCCATCGCGGAACGGGCGGCGGCGGTCATTCTGGTGCACAACCACCCGAGCGGGGATCCCGCGCCGAGTGCGGAAGACCGGGCGGTGACGGCGCAGTTGGTAGCGGCGGGACGGTTACTCGACATCCCCGTGCACGATCATGTGATCGTGGGGCGGGGTCGATACATGAGCTTTGCGGAGGCAGGCCTGTTGTGACGACGATCGCGCTGCACGAGATGATTCCGGGGTTCGGGCCGGGTGCCGATGGCGCCTATGATCGGCTCGACCACGAGCTGCTCGTGCGCGCGTACAAGTACTCCGACGTCGCGCACGCCGGGCAGGTGCGCCACTCCGGGGAGCCGTACGTGTCGCACTGTGTGGAGGTGGCCCGCATCCTGGCCGACCTCCACCTCGACACGACCACGGTGGCGTGCGGGCTCCTTCACGATATCGTCGAAGACACCGACATCACGATCGACGATATCGCGCGCGAGTTCGGCGCGGAGATCGCGCAGATCGTCGATGGGCTCACCAAGATCGCCAGCCTGCCGATGTCCTCGCGCGAGGAGCGGCAGGTCGAGAATTATCGCAAGCTGCTCCTCTCCATCGCGAAGGACGCGCGCGTCATTCTCATCAAGCTGGCCGACCGGCTGCACAACATGCGGACGCTCGACTGGCTCGCGCCGGAGAAGCGCCGCCGCATTGCGCAGGAGACCCGCGATCTCTACGCGCCGCTCGCCCACCGGTTCGGTATGGCGAAGGTGCGCTGGGAGCTTGAGGACCTCGCGTTCAAGCACCTCGAGCCCGAGGCGTACAAGACCCTCGCTAAGTTGGTCGCTGCCAAGCGGGGCGAGCGCGAGGCGCTCATCGCGCAGATGCGGGAGCCACTCGAGAAGCGGCTCACCGAGGCCGGCATTGCCGATGTCGAAGTCACCGGCCGCCCGAAGCACCTGTGGTCGATCTACAAGAAGATGCAGCAGCGCGATCGTCCCTATGAGGACATCTACGACCTGCTCGCCATTCGTGTGATCGTCCCCAATGTGCTCGAGTGCTACCACGCCCTCGGCGTGATTCACGACGGCTGGACGCCGGTGCAGGAGCGCATCAAGGACTACATCGCCCAGCCCAAGAGCAACGGCTATCAGTCGCTGCACACCACGGTGTTTGGCCCCGGGCGCCAGCTGTTCGAGATCCAGATCCGCACGCGCGACATGCACCGCACGGCCGACTACGGCATTGCGGCGCATTGGCTGTACAAGGAGAACGCGCGCAGCGCCGATGAGCTCGACCGCCATCTGGCCTGGTTTCGCCAGGTCCTCGAGTTGCAGCTCGACGCCGAGACGCCGGGCGAGTTCCTCGAGTTCCTCAAGCTCGACCTGTATCAGGACGAGATCTTCGTCTTCACGCCCACGGGCGACGTCATCCAGCTCCCCAAGGGCGCGACGCCGCTCGACTTCGCGTTTGCCGTGCACTCGCAGGTCGGTGCCCGCTGCGCCGGCGCCAAGGTCAACGGGCGCATCGCGCCGCTGTCCCGCGAGCTCAAGAACTCGGAAACGGTGGAGATTCTCACGAATCCCAACGCGAAGCCGAGTCGCGACTGGCTGGCGCATGTGCGCACCGGCAAGGCGCGCCACAAGATCCGTCAGCTGCTCCGTCTCGAGGAGCGCTCGAGCGCGATGCGCCTCGGTCGGGAGATTCTCGACCGCGAGGTCAAGAAGCGGCGGCTCCCCAAAGTCGACGACGACAAGCTCCTGCCGGTTGCCAAGCTCCTCAAGCTCAAGGACACCCCGCATCTCATCGCGTCCATCGGGGCGGGCGACGTGCACGTGCTGCAGGTGCTCAAGACGCTCTATCCGGATCTCGATACGAGTCCGCCGGAGCCCGAGAAGCCGAGCACCCTGGAGCGGATCGTCGATCGGGTGCGGGGCACGGGGAAGGGCATTCGCATTCAGGGGGCCGATGGCCTGCTGGTGCGGTATGCCCAGTGTTGTCAGCCGGTCCCGGGGGACAAGGTGGTCGGGTACGCGACGCGTGGCCGCGGGGTCAGCATTCACCGCTCCGACTGTCCGAATCTCCTGCTGCTCACGCACGAGCCCGAGCGCCGGCTCGAGATCGATTGGCAGGAGATGGCGGGCGAACGGTTTGTCGTGCGGCTCGCGCTCGAGGGCGTGGACCGGCGCGGCCTGTATGCCGACGTCGCGGCCGCGGTCAGTGCGACCGGTACCGACATTCGCAGCCTCGAGCTCAAGACCACCGACGGCCGCGTGAGTGGCTCGGCGATGGTCGAGGTCGAGAACCTGGCCCATCTCGAGCGCATCATGAAGGCCGCGCGCCGCGTGAAGGGTATCCTGGCGATCAGCCGCCGCGAGAAGATCACCGCCGACGAATAGCGTCGGCGGTGATCGTGGCCGTCACGCGGCCCGATGTGACGGTCGCGCGCCGTGGGACAACACCGTCGGCGCGCCAGCCAACCGGAAGCGCCCCACCAACTCGCGCATCGTGGCCGCCTGCGCGTTGAGCTCCTCGCTGGCACTCGCCGATTCTTCGGCGTTGGCCGCCGCCGACTGGGTCTGCAGGCTGACCTGATCGATGGCCTGCGAAACCTCGCTGATCTGATCGCGCTGTGCTGTGCACTCGGTCGCGAGGTCGCGCACCAGCGAGGTCACCTGCTCGGCGTGGGTGTCCACGGTGCGCAGGCGAGCGTGTACCGTGTCCGTCAGCGCCGCACTCGTCATGGCGCTGTCGACGGTCTGCTCAATCAGGTCCGCGGTCTCGCGGGCCGACTGGGCGGCGCGGATGGCGAGGTGGCGAACCTCATCGGCGACCACCGCGAAGCCCCGTCCGGCGGCGCCGGCCCGCGCGGCTTCCACCGCCGCGTTGAGTGCCAGCAGGTTCGTCTGGAACGCGATTTCGTCGATGGTCTTCACGATCTGGGCCGTCTGCGTCGCGGACGCGCGCATCCGGCCCATGGCCTCGCCGAGCTCCTGCATCGCCCCGGTGCTGGCGGTGAGTTGCTCCCGCATGTCGAGCGCGAGGCCACGCGCGCGATCGAGCCCGCTCGCGGTGCGAGCGGTGCTGCTCGCTTGCTCATGCATCGCCGCCGTCACCTCTTCCGCTGACGCGGCCTGCTCGGACGTGCTATGCGCCAACGACTGGCTGCCGGAGCTCACCTGATGCGATGCGCTCGCGATCTGCTCGGCCGCCACTTCGACTTCGCGCAGCGCCGTGGTGATGTTCTCGATGGCGCCGTTGATCGCGCGCGCGAGTCGCGCGTGATCGCCTTCGAACGTCCCCTCCATGCGCGAGGACAGATCGTAGGCCGCCACGCGCTCGAGCACCTCGAGCGCGGCATCGATCGGACGCGCGGAGGCATCCTGCGCGGCATTGAAGCCGGCGAGCAACTCGGCGTACGCCCCATCGAAGGCCGTGTGATTGGCCCGCAGGCGGAGGTCGCCCTGATGCGCGGCGCGTACGACGCGGCCCGTTTCCTCGAGCAAGCGCTCCAGCGTCACCACGGAGCGCTCGTACGAGCCAATCGCGGCCTGCGTGCGGGAGATCGCCGCATTGAGCGACTGCCCGGCGGCGGCCAGTTCATCGGCGCCGTCGATCACGACGGGGGTCGTGGCCACCACGCAGCGCTCGGACAGGCGGCCGTTCGCCAGCGCCGTGGTCGCCCGCTCCAGACTGGCCAGACAGTTGCGCTCGAGCGAGGCGAGCCGTTCGGCGATCGCGCCGAGCGCTCCGGTCAGGCGCCGCACGACGGTGCGTGCCATGAGGCCGGCGAGGGCGATGCCGAGCAGCAGCGCCCCCGTTGACCACCAGAGGCTCCGCTGTGCGCGGCCCGCAGTCTCGGCGGTGAATCGGGTCGCCGCCTCGAGCTCGGCGGCGGCCAGCTGTTCGAGCGCGCCTTCCGCCCGCTTCATCGCAGTACGCAGGTCGCCGTGCAGGAGCGCCAGGATCTCCGCGGTCGGTGCGGTGCCGGCCGCGGCCAGCATGGTATTCACCTGGGGGTGAATCGCACTCCAGTGCTCGAGGAAGGCCGCAACGGCGGTCTGCGAACGGCGGTCGGTCAGCGTGCGCTGCAGCGCCTTCGCCAGCGAATCCACACGGGTGACCCCCTCACGGGTGCGCGTGATCGCGTCGGCGCGCTGGAGGTGATCAAATGCCGCATCACGGTACGCCACGCGGACCTTCTGCACCTCGGCTTCGAGCTTGGCGACGTCGCTCAGGGGCCGGATGGTCTCGGTCTCCAGGGCGGCGGCGGCCTGCGACACGCCGCGCAGTTCGAACAGCGTGAGTGCCGTCGCCGCGGCACCCGCGGTCGCCATCACTCCAATCGTCCACCACAATTGGCGCCCAAGGGGGCGCGAGAAGAGCCACTGCTGCACTGGGTACTCCAAGAGCCACGGTTTCCAGAACCGACCGGCCAGCGTCGACCGGAGGCGGCGGGGAGTGGAGGAGGCCGGAAGCCCAGCCCCCAATGGCGATGAGAAGTGTCGGATTGCCGGGGCCAATTCTTGAGAATCGTGTACCAGATGGGCGTCCTTGCCCCGAAGAAACGCCGACAACCTGTTATATTGCCGGTATGGACACCCCGTTCCGCCTCCAGGCCCCCTTCGCCCCCGCCGGTGACCAGCCGCGCGCCATCGCCGAGCTCTCGGCGGGGCTCCATCGGGGGGACCGCCACCAGACGCTCCTCGGGGTGACCGGCTCCGGCAAAACGATGACCATCGCCAACGTCATCGCGGAGTGGGGGCGCCCGACGCTGGTGCTCTCGCACAACAAGACGCTCGCCGCCCAGCTCTACGGCGAGCTCAAGTCGTTCTTCCCGAACAACGCCGTCGAATACTTCATCTCGTATTACGACTACTACCAGCCCGAAGCCTACGTCCCCTCGAGCGACACCTACATCGAGAAGGACGCGAGCATCAACGAAGACATCGATCGCCTACGCCTGCGCGCGACCTCCTCGCTCATGGAGCGCGAGGATGTGGTGATCGTGTCCACGGTCTCGGCGATTTACGGTCTCGGCGATCCCGTGTCCTATCGCGAGCGGATGGTGGCGCTGCAGCGCGGGCAGACGATCGCGCGCGATGACATTCTCCGGGCGCTCGTGGGCATTCAGTATCTCCGCAACGATGTGAACTTCGATCGCGGGACCTTCCGCGTGCGCGGGGACACGGTGGAGATCCTGCCGGCGTACGAGGAGCAGGGCGTGCGGCTGGAGCTCTGGGGCGATGAGATCGAGCGCATCTCCAAGATCGATCCGGTCACCGGCGACACCATCGCCGTCCTGGATCGCATGGCGATCTACCCCGCCAAGCACTTCATCACGAATCGCCCCACGATCGAGCGCGCCACCAAGGCCATCCGCGACGAACTCGCGACCCGTCTCGCCGAGTTGCGGATGCAGGGCAAGCTGCTCGAAGCGCAGCGGCTCGAGCAGCGCACGAACTTCGATATCGAAATGCTGCTCGAGATCGGCACCTGTGCCGGCATCGAGAACTACTCGCGGCACATCAGCGGGCGGGAGGCGGGTGAACGACCGGCCTGTCTGCTGGACTATTTCCCCGACGACTACCTCGTAGTGGTGGACGAATCGCACGTGACGCTGCCGCAAGTGCGCGGCATGTACAACGGCGACCGGGCCCGTAAGCTGACGCTGGTGGATTACGGCTTTCGCCTGCCGAGTGCGCTCGACAACCGCCCGCTGGTCTTCGAAGAGTTCATGGATCTGGTGCCGCGCCTGATCAGCGTGTCCGCAACGCCCGGCGAACTCGAACTGCAGCTGTCGGAAGGCGTGGTGGTGGAGCAGGTCATTCGCCCCACGGGGTTGCTCGACCCCATCATCGAGATCCGACCGGTGAAGGGGCAGGTGGACGATCTGCTGCACGAGATCCGGCAGCGCGAACGCCGCGGGGAACGCGTGCTCGTCACCACGCTCACCAAGCGCATGTCGGAGGACCTCACCGATTATCTGCAGCAGATGGGAGTGCGGGTGCGCTACATGCACTCCGACATCGACGCCATCGAACGCATGGAGATCGTGCGTGGGCTGCGGCTCGGCGAGTTCGATGTGCTCGTCGGCATCAACCTGCTGCGCGAAGGGCTCGACATGCCCGAGGTGTCGCTGGTGGCCATTCTCGACGCCGACCAGGAAGGCTTCCTGCGCAGCGATCGCTCGCTCATTCAGACCATCGGCCGGGCCGCGCGCAATCTGAACGGCATGGCCATTCTGTATGCCGATCGCATCACCGGCTCCATGCAGCGCGCCATCGAAGAGACCGATCGCCGGCGGGCCATGCAGCGCGAATTCAATGCCGCGCATGGCATTGTGCCGAAGGGGGTCACCAAGAGCGTGGACGAGGTGCGCTTCATCACCCGTGTGGCCGATGCCCGCGACGAGCGCGAAGGGCAGGCACCGGCCCCCAAGAAGCTCGCGAGCGAATCGGCGCCACGCAGTCGCGAAGAGCTCGAGACGCTCGTTGGGGAGCTCGAAGTCGCCATGCGCGAGGCGGCCACGGCTCTCGACTTCGAGGCGGCCGCCCGGTTGCGCGACCAGCTCTTCGAAGTGCGCACCGCGCTCGGCCAGGCGCCCGCGCAGGCGCGAGGGAATGCGGCCGCACCCAAGCGGCCACCCGGCAGCGCGCCGATGCGGCGTGGAGGTGGGCGACGTGGTCGGTAAGCGCGCGGTGCCCCCCACCTTGACGCACCTGCTGTCGCGCGGTGCGCCGCGCAGCCCCGATCGGGATTCGCTCGAAGCGTGGGGGCGCGCGCTGGGAGCAGTCCTGCCGCGACCGGTCTGTCTGGCGTTCGAGGGGGATTTGGGTGCGGGCAAGACCACTCTCGTTCGCGCCATCGCCGACGGACTTGGGGTCCGGGATCTCGGAAGCGTCACCAGCCCGACCTTCTCGCTCGTGCAGGAATACGACGCCCCGCGCGGGCCGGTCCTGCACGTCGATCTCTACCGGCTGCGCAGTGCCGCCGAGTTGGAGGCGTTGGGGTGGGAGGAGATTGTCGATCAGGCCCCGGTGCTGCTCGTCGAGTGGCCCGATCGCGCCTTTGGTACGCTCCCCTCCGACACCATCACGGTGACGCTGGAGCACGACCCGACCGATCCCGCACGACGCTTGCTCAAGGTGCAGCCGCCCGGCCCACGCTGAGGCGGCTGGTCCCACCGAATCCGGGGGGATCGATCAAGGAAAGCACCGAACGAGCCGATCCTGATCAGGGAGTCTGCTCACTGGTGACCCGTCGCGCTTCCGCCGTGCCTCTGTCGTTTCCCGCTCGCTCTGCTGCCCTCTCGCACCCGACCCCCGTTGCCGGTGGTGGTGCGACCATCCGACTCGCCGAGGTGATCTCAGCGCTGACCTTCGCGCTGGACCTCACCGAAGGACAGCGCCCCGGTCACACGCTGCGCACCACGCTGATCGCGATGCGCCTGGGGGCGGAGCATGGCTGTGACGCCGCCACGATGGAGGCGCTGTTTTACGCGGCGCTCCTCAAGGACTCGGGCTGCTCCAGCAATGCCGCGCGCATGGCCGCGGTGTTCGGCAGTCCCGATCAGGAGCTCAAGCGCAACATGCGTCTGGTGGATTGGCATGATCGCTGGAAGCTCGCGCTGCGCACGGCGCAGAGCTGCGGCATCGGTCGCAACCCGCTGGCGCGGATCAAGCATTTCCTGCAGATCGCACAGACGCCCGATTTCACGCGCGAAATCATCAAGGTGCGCTGTGAGCGCGGGGCGCAGATCGCGCGCGTGTTGGAGTTTCCGCCGGCCACGAGCGATGGCATTCTGCACGTGGACGAGCACTGGTGCGGACTGGGGCATCCGGTCGGCATCGCCGGTCACGACATTCCGATCATCTCACGCATCCTGCTGCTCAGTCAGACGGTGGAAGCGTACCTGAGCGAGAACGGGCGGGCCGCGGCACTCGACATGGCCCGGCGGCGGCGCGGGACGTGGTTCGATCCGGCATTGGTCGATCGTTTGGTCGGCTGGCGTCGGGATGACGCGTGGTGGGGGAGCCTCGCTGATGCGGATCACCTCGAAGCGCGCGTCATCGCGCTGGAGCCGGGGCGCGACCCCATGGTCGCCACGGACGAGCGGCTCGATCGCATCGCCCACGCGTTTGCGGCGGTGATCGACGCCAAGACGCCCTTTACCGCGCGCCACTCCACGAATGTGGCGCGCTATGCGGTGGCGATTGTCACCGCGCTCGGGCACGATGCCGGTACCGCCCGCACGTTGCTGCGCGCGGGGCTGCTGCATGACATCGGCAAGCTCGGGGTGTCGAATCGCATTCTCGACAAACCCGGCAAGCTGACCGATGAGGAGTTCGCCGAGATTCGTAAACACCCCCGGTGGACGCTGCAGATTCTGCAGCAGGTCTCGGCGTTCGAAGCCTTCGCACAAGAGGCGGCCCAGCATCACGAGCGCTTGGATGGCCGCGGGTACCCGTGGAATCTCCCGGCGGCGCACTTGAGCGTGGCGGCGCGCGTGCTCGCGGTCGCCGATGTGTACGAGGCGCTGACCGCCGATCGACCGTATCGCGCGGGGCTCGCCGTCCCTCAGGTGCAGGACATCATGCGCCGGGACCGGGGCACGGCGTTCGATGCCGAGATTCTCGACTGCGCCTTCGCCCTCGCCGAGCGGGGCACCTTTGCCATGCTCTCGGAGTCGGTGGATGCCGGGTTCGAGCAGCTGGCGATGCCGGTACCGCGCGGCCTGATCGCCCGGGTCGCCTGAGCGGACTCGCGCGCCACGTCGCCCGCGACCCGTCGGATTGGCCCGCACCAGGGCTGGGGGGCGGCGCGCGAACGCGGTAGAATCCAGCATGGCCGCGCTCGATTTCTCCCGTCCCGTGTTGGTGCTTGAAGCGGCCACCAGTGCCGGCAGCGTCGCGCTCCTGCTGCCGTCGGGCGACACGCCGGCGGTCGCGGTGCCCATGGGTGCCGGCGCGGCTGACGGGCTGTTTCCCGCCATCACGGCGCTGCTCCGCGCCCATGCCGTTGACGTGGGGGCACTGGGCGCCGTCGTCTGCGGCGCCGGCCCCGGCAGCTTCACCTCGCTCCGCATCGCCGCCGCCCTCGCCAAGGGCATCGCCCATGGCGCCGGACGGCCACTCTACGCGGTCCCGTCGCTTGCCCTGGCGGCCGCAGCGTTGCCGAGTCAGGCGGAGGTCGGCGCATTCCTGGTGCACGCCGACGCGTTGCGCGGGGAGCGCTACGCGCTGGAGGTCGTTCGGGACGCGAGCGGGCAGGTCTCCTGGTCGGAGGCGCCACGCCGCCGGTCCATCGACGATCTGCGCGAAGCGTCGGTGCCGCTGGTGTCGGTGGGGCCGTCGCCCGCGGCGCTGACGTCGGCCTATGAACTGTGGCCGGAGGCCAGCGCCGCGCGGCGCGCGGATGGGCGCTGGCGCGAGGCACCAGTCGACCTGCGCGGGTGGGAGCCGCTCTATGGCCGTCTCGCGGAAGCGCAGGTGAAGTGGGAGGCGTCGCACGGTCGCCCGCTTCCCGATGTGCGCGACGCGTGAGGATGGTCGCGTGAGGATGGGCGCGTGAGCGATGCCGAGGACCGCCCGGTGCGAGACGGCCGAGCGCCGCACCGTCCACGGGTGGAGATCCGCCCCATGCACGGCACCGACGTACGGGCGGTCGCGACGATCGAGGCGTCGGCCTTCTCCGACCCGTGGCCAGCCGAGGCGTTCGACTCGCTGATCGGGCGCCCGCATGCGCGGCTCCAGGTGGCCGTTGACGCCGAGGGGACCATCCTCGGGTACTGCGTCGTGATCCGCGCCCTCGACGAAGGCGAGGTGGCGAATATCGCGACCAGTACGGCGGCCCGCGGATGCGGGGTCGGGGGGGCACTGCTCGACGAAGCCCTTGCACACGGTGACGCCACGGGGGTCGCCAGCATGTTTTTGGAGGTCCGCGTCTCGAACGACGCGGCGCGCGGGCTCTACGAATCACGCGGGTTCCGACCGGTCGGGCGTCGCCGGGGTTACTATCAACGCCCGGATGAGGACGCGCTGGTCCTCCGGCGCGACGCCCCCGCGGGTGCGGGTGCCGGACCCGGCCGCTGACCCACTCGTTCGAAAAACACCACGCGCGTTGTTCTGGTTTGGTGGGTGTCAGCCGCCTCCCCTAGCTTACGCCGCGTTCCCCATCCCTACTGCACTTTCGAGGAGGCACTGTGAGCCGCAGCCTGAACAAGGCCATTCTGATTGGCAACGTCGGGGGCGACCCCGAGATCCGCTCCGTGGGCACCGGCTCACGGGTTGCGCAGTTCTCGCTCGCCACGAGCCGCACCTGGAACGACCAGGGCGGCAACCGGCAGGAGAAGACCGAGTGGCACCGCTGCGTGGTCTGGAACAATGCGCGCGGCCCGGGCCTCGTGGACGTCGTGGAGAAGTACGTGAAGAAGGGTGAGAAGATCTACGTCGAAGGTGAGATCGAGTATCGCCAGTGGCAGGACAAGGACGGCCAGACGCGCTACACCACGGAGATCAAGGTGCGTGAGCTCATGCTCCTCGGTGGTGGCACCGGGCGTGGCGGCATGGGGGGCGATGACATGGACAGCGCGCCGCGCCGTTCGTCGGCGCCCGCCCCGCGGGCGGCCGCGAAGCCGGCGGCCGCGAGTGGCGGGGATGATTTCAACGACTTCCCCGGCGCACTCGAAGACGAAGACGACGATCTGCCGTTCTGAGTCGGTAGGCTGATGGGGGGCGCCGGCTTCACGGGCCGGCGCCCTCTGCCGTCAATGTGCAGCACGATGGTGTAATGCTTGGCGCCACCCACGTGATGGTGAGCGCGTTGCCTGTGTCGTTTCGGCGCGTCCCCTAAGTGGATTCCCGGAGCATCCGCCCCGGGCCAATCGCGCCGCATGGCGCGCGACCTTCTTGCTCGTGAGGCCTCCTGATGCGCGCTGCCGATCAGGCGCACTCGACCCCGACTCATACGGATGGGCACGCCGCTGGCGCGCTCCTCAAGTTGCTGGTGGCCGTGATCGCCACGCTGGCCCTGCTCACCATCTGGCGCCCGTCCGTCGTGGGTGCGCAGGAGGCCTCCAAGGCCGCGCCCCAGGCGGCGCCGCAGCCCCCCGCGGAAGCGAAGCCGGCCGCCGCCAAGCCGGCCGTCGCGACGGCGCGCACGCACGTCGTGAAGCCCGGCGAAACGCTGTGGGCACTCGCTGCGCGCTACTACGGCGACGGACACGCGTGGCAGCAGCTGGCGAAGGCCAACAAGATCGCCACCGATGGTGACAAGCCGCCCCTCGAGATCGGCATGACGCTGCAGGTGCCGGTCTCGAAGAAGGTGGCGGGCACCAAGGCCGCCGCCGTCGCGGCGGCCCCCGCGGATAGCACGGTCCCCAAGGTGGCGCTGATCAAGGCGGGCGAAGGAACCCTCCCCGCGCCGCCCGCCGAGTCGAAGGCCGAAGCGAAGGCCCCGTCCGGCTCGCTCGCCGCGCAGACGGCCGGCAAGGGCAACGCGTCCGGCAAGGGCGCTTCCCGCCCGGCGCCGAAGACGCCCAAGGATGCGGCCGCGCCCGTGGTGAGTGCGGCGGCGCCCGCGGCGCCTGCACCCGCCGAGCCGGAGTCGCTCGCCCTCCAGCGCCGTCAGCAGACGTTGCTCGGTCGTGAGGGGCGCGTACGCATCGGGCTGGTGAGCAATGATGACCAGACGGCCTCGCGGAAGAGCTCTGAGGTGCTGACGGTCTTCCATCGGGACATTCCGGATGCGGCCGAAGCCGAGCGTCGGACGAAGGCCGTGTTGCGGCCCAACACGCCGGTGCCGCGGCAGGGCGAACTCGACGCCGCGCCGTACCTCCTGACCGAAGCGGAGCATGCGCAGGCCGGTTCGATCGCCGGTCGCATCGGGGCGCCGCAATCGGAGCTGGAAGCGTATCCCGATCGGGCGTTGCGCAGCGACGAAATCGCGCTGCGGGCGGCCCCGAAGAAGAGCTTCCGCGTGGGCGAGGTGTTGCAGAGCTACGCCAGCATGCCCTCGTCGATCAAGGGGCGGCTGGTGGCCGTCCCGACGGGTGTGGTCGAAGTCACCGCGGTGCGCCCGAACGGCGAGGCGGTGGCGGTGATTCGCGAGCAGTCGGCGCGCATCGAGCAGGGGCAGCGACTCGCGCCGGCCGCCGGTGCGCCGGCCCCGCGGATCGATGCCGAGAAGCTGTCGACGCCTGACGTCGCCACCACGGTGGTATGGCTCGACCCGTCGCAGACCATCCCCACGTTGCAGAGCTATCTGCTCGTTGGCGCCGGCTCGGCGAAGGGCGTGAAGGCGGGTGACGAGTTTGCCCTCTACCATCATCCCAAGGGTGGCACCGAGGCGCAGATGGCGGTGGCGCGCATTGTCCGCGTGGGCGGTGACTATGCCGCGGCGGTGATCGTGCGGCAGAGCGGCGCCGATATCCACGCGGGGATGACCGCTCGGCGCATCGCGAAAGCGCCCTGAATCACAGCGCTGACGCGCTTCCATCTTTCCACACGCGCCGGGCGCCCCATGGGCCCCGGCGCGTGTTTACATTGCGGGACCTTCCACCACTAACTGAGAGGCAGACCGCGGCATGGCGAACACGATTCTGGTGACGGGCGGGGCCGGCTTCATCGGCTCGCATGTGGCCGACCGCTTCCTGGCCGAAGGCTGGAGCGTCACCATTCTCGACGATCTGTCGAGTGGCCGTGAGGAGAACATTCCGGCGGCCGCGCGCTTTGTTCGCGGCGACATCACGACCCCCGAGGCGGCAACGCTCGTGCGCGAGGGGCGCTTCGATGTCATCTGCCATCTCGCCGCACAGATCGACGTGCGTCGCAGTGTGAATGATCCGGCGTACGACGCCACGAAGAACATTCTGGGTACGCTCAACATCATGGAAGCCGTGCGCGCGAGTGGCTATCCGACGCGCACGATCTTCTCGTCGACGGGCGGCGCGTTGTATGGCGACTTCGAACCGCCGCCAAGCCCGGAAACGCAGGAGAAGAATCCGGAAGCGCCCTACGGCATCGCCAAGCTGTCGTGCGAGTACTATCTCGCCTACTACGGCCGCGTGCATGGCCTCGACACCGTGGCGTTGCGCTACGGCAATGTGTACGGCCCGCGTCAGGATCCGCATGGCGAGGCGGGCGTCGTGGCGATCTTCTGCAACCGGCTTCTCGACGGACGGGCGCTCACCGTCTTCGGCGACGGTGAGCAGACGCGCGACTACGTCTACGCCGGCGATGTGGCGGGGGCCAATTTCGCGGCCGCCACGGCGACGCTCCCGCCAAAGGGACGGCTCGATGCGCGCGCCTTCAACATCGGCACCGGCGTCGAGACGTCGGTGAACACGCTCGCCGAAACGCTGCGCGCGGTGTCGGGGGCCACGGCACCCATCGAGTATGCGCCGGCGCGCGCCGGTGAGTTGGCGCGGTCCGCGCTGAATACGGCCAAGGCCCGGGAGATCCTTGGCTGGACGCCCAAGGTCTCCGTGCGCGAAGGGCTGGAGCGCGCATTCGAATTCTTCGCCGCGCGTCGGCGCGGAGCGGGCCAGTGATCGCTGGCGGAACCGGGCTGGTGGCGCTGCTGCAGCTGTCCACGACCAATGGGGCCGCGAACACGTCGATCTTCGCGCTGATCGCGAACAGCGATGTCGTCACCAAGGCCGTGCTCGTGCTGCTCGCGCTGCTGTCGCTCCTCTCGTGGGCGCTGATGTTCGCCAAGTGGCGCGCGTTCTCGGGCGCCGAGCGCAACGGCGACACGTTTGTGCGGGAGTTCGAGCGTGCGCGCGGCATCGATGAAGCGGCGCTGTTGGCGCAGCGGTCGAAGCCCAGTGCGTTCACGGCGGTCTTCGCGCGGGCGGTGCAGTTCCTCAATGACACCAAGCCCGCGCTCGGCGCCACGTCTGATCGCACGGCGCGACTGTCCGGCTCCCAGGTGGAGGCGCTCCGGCTGGTGCTGGACGCCGAAACGGGGCGGGAGCGGGAAGAGCTTGGCCGCTTCATCCCGTGGCTCGCGACGATCGGCAGCGTCAGTCCGCTCATCGGCCTGTTCGGCACGGTGCTCGGGGTGATCGAAGCCTTCCAGGGGATCGCGACCAAGGGCTCCGGCAATATCGGGGCGGTCGCGCCGGGTATCTCCACGGCGCTCCTGGCCACCGCCGCGGCGCTGGCCGTGGCTATTCCCGCGGCATTCGCCTACAACGTGTTCGCGGCGCGACTCAATCGCTTTGACAGCGCGCTCGAGGGCTTCGGCTCGGAGCTGATCGCACTCATGGTGCGCGAAGGGCGGATCTAACGCATGCGTCGCGGCCGCCGCGGGGAGCGCATGGGCGTGAATGGCGAGATCAACGTGGTCTCGCTGATCGACGTCATGATGCTGCTCATGGTGATCTTCATGATCACGGCGCCGATCATGACCGGCGGCGTGGACGTGTCGTTGCCCAAGGCCGATGTGGCCCCGCTCGAACCGAAGAGCGGGTTGGTCGTCACCATCGATCGACGCGGCAAGATCTTCATCGACGACGTGCCGATGTCCTTCGCGGAGTTCTCCGGCGCCATCAAGGCGTTGCACGAGAAGAAGGGCGGGGGCGGTGTGCTGGTGCGCGGGGATGAGGGCGCGCAGTACGGCATCATTCTCCGTGTGGTCGCCGCGATGAAGTCGCAGGGGATCACCGAGGTGGGGCTGATGGCCGAACCAGAGGAGAACCGGTGACGCACGCCGCGCTCCGCCCGGATCTCCGTCCGGCGGGACGCACGCCATCGCGACTGGGGAGCGGGATCGCGGCCTCGGTGGCCGTGCATGTCGCGCTGGTGCTCCTGGTGCTCTGGTGGGGCGGCCGCCCCGAGCCGGCACGCCCCCCGGTGTATCGGGTCGAGCTGGTCGGGCAGCTTGGGCCGCGCCGGGTGGGGGTGGAGAAGTCCACGGAGGCCGCGGCCCCCGCCCCCGACGCCGCGGGGGCCGAACGGGTGCCGGAGGAGAAGCCTGCCCCCACCACCAAGGCGGTGAAGAAGGCCGCCGCCACCCCCAAGGCCACGCCGTCGCCCGCCAAGAGCAAGAAGGCCGGTGACAAGACCGCGGCCAAGTCGAGCGCCAAGGCGGCGCCGCAGGCGGGGGCGGGCGCGAATGGCGGCAAGAAGGGCGCCGATGTCGTCAACATCAAGACCGACGGGATCGAGTTCCCGTATCCTGGGTACCTGAACCAGATCACCCGCCAGATCGCCCTCAATTGGGATCCGAGCAAGGTCTCGGCCGCGCTGATCACCGAGGTCAAGTTCACGATTCGGCGGGACGGCTCGGTGACCGACATTCAGGTGGTCAAGCGCTCGGGCGACATGCTGTACGACGCCGACGCCCGCGGCGCCATCGAGGCCGTCGGCGCCGCCCGCAGCTTTGGCCCGCTCCCCAGCGGGTGGAAGGACGACGTCCTGGTGGTCTACTTCACGTTCGATTACTCCTTGCGCCCCAAGTGATGGCTCTGCGTTTGCCCTCCCGGTTCCTGCGTCCCATCCGCGCGACCGCGGCCCTGTTGCCGGTGCTGGTCGGTCTGGCGCTTCTGCCGGCACCGGCCCTGCGCGCCCAGGACGCCCCCGGCGTTCGCCTGGGCCTCAAGTACGTAGCCGGCGAAAAGAAGGCGCTGATCGTCCTCCCGATTGCCGGCACGCGCGGCGACTCGCTCGCGCTCATGCTGAGCCGCGACTTCACCAACAGCGACCGCTTTTCGGTGGTGTCGACCTCGGCGGCGCCGCCGGTGAACGGCTCGCCGAACTACCCGCTGTTCTCGAAGCTGGGCGTGGATGGCATCGTGCAAGTGACCATCCTCCCGTCGGGGTGGGCTCGCGTAGCCCTGCATGACGTGGGGCTCAAGGTCGTGAAGAACACCCGCGATTTCCCGCTCCCGGCGCCGGTGCTGTCGCCCGCCTGGCGCATGGCGGTGCACGGGATCGCCGACGCGGCCGAGGAATGGATCACCGGGCAGCGCGGGATCGCCCAGACGCGCATCGCCTTCACCCGCGGCGGGCGGATCTACACGGTGGATTCGGACGGGGCCAATGTGACCGCGGTGACGCCAAGCGGCATGTCGCCCCAGTGGCTCCCGACCGGGCGGGGGATCGTCTACCACGTCCTCGACGGCGTGCGCAACCCGATCATGTACACCGACCTCGTGACCGGTGCGCAACGCACGATCGCGAGTGCCCCCGGCGTCGAGCACAGCTCGGCGGCCGTCTCGCCCGACGGCCGCACCGTGGTGTACGCGCGGGGCACTGAGTCGGGCACGGACCTCTACGCCCAGCCGCTCGAGGGCGGTCCGGCGCGGCGGATCACCGTGGGGCGGGGGCGCGCCTCGACGCAGCCCAGCTTCAGTCCCGATGGCCAGCGGCTCACGTACATGAGCGACCGTTCGGGGCATCCGGAGGTTTATATTTCCGACGTGGACGGCGCCAACGTGGACCTGCTCACGTCGGGGTCGTTCGGCGATAACGATTACCGGTCGGGACCCGATTGGTCACCCGACGGGCGGCTGGTGGCGTTTTCGTCGCGCAACAACAAGACGTTTCAGATCATGACGATCAATCTGCGTGATCAGACCACGCGCATCGTCACCACGGACGGACGCAACGAGGATCCCTCGTGGGCGCCCGATTCGCGGCATCTGGTGTTCACCTCGACCAAGTCGGGGACGCGGCAGTTGTGGATCGTTGATACGGAGTCCGGCGCCACGCGGCAGTTGACGTTTGGTCCGGAGGCGCGGTTGGCCGCCTGGTCGCCGCGGTTGTTGTCGCAGTAAGTCGTTCGCCGTGGTGTGGTTCGTTCCTGGTCATTACTCCCCTCCCGAAACGGAGTTGCCGACATGATGCGCGTTGCTCGTCCGATGCTGTTGATGGCGTCCGCTGCCCTGGTCCTTGGTGCGTGCAAGAAGAAGCCGGTGGCCGAGCCGCCCAAGCCGGCGCCCACGCCCGTGGAAGCGGCGCCCACGCGTCCGACTGCTCCGGCGCCCGCGCCGCGCGACACCATGGCCGAGTACAACAACAAGGTCGCCACGGCGCGTGCGAAGCTGCTCGAGACGATCTACTTCGAGTACGACGCCGACGAGCTCCGCGATGATTCGAAGGCGATCCTCGACGAGAAGATCGCGATCCTCAACGCGAATCCGAATCTCAAGGTCCGTATCGCCGGTCACTGCGATGAGCGCGGCAGCGATGAATACAACATCGCGCTCGGTCGGCGTCGTGCGGTCGCTGCGAAGCAGTATCTGACGGACCGCGGGATCAGCGAAGCGCGCATCGAGACGCAGTCGTTTGGTCGCGAGCGTCCGGCGGTGCCGGGCTCGAGCGAGGAAGCGTGGTCAAAGAACCGTCGCGACGAGTTCGAGATCCTCGCGGGCGGCGAGACGTTGAAGCCGGCCAAGTAAGCGGATGCGCCACACCGGAGACCAGAAGATGATGCCCACCCGACTGTGGCGCTTTGGACGATGCCTTCCCCTCGTGGCCGTGGTGGCCACGGGGGGCTGTTTTGCCACCCGTGGTGACGTGCGGGTCCTGCAGGGCGATATCGCCCAGATGCGCACCGATGTCCTGAAGAACCAGCAGGAGCAGCGGGAGGCGCTCAATCAGGTGGCGCGCCAGCTGCAGGTGGCCAGTGATTCCCTCGCCCGCGTGAGCGCACGGACGGTCGGCCTGCAGGGTGATGTGCGCGGCGAAACGCGCGCCATCCGGGAGCAGCTGCTGCAGGTGCAGACGCTGCTCGGGCAGAGCCAGGCCACGATTGCGCGGCTGCGGAGCGAACTCGAAGCCGTGCGGAATGCCGCGGTGCCGGCCGGCGTCCCGGCCGCACCCGCCGCGCCGACCCCCGGCGCGCCCGCCGGTGCGGTGCCACCAAAGGCGACGGGCGATACGGCGACCACGCCGGTGGCCAGCCAGCCCGGCCCGAGCCAGCTCTACCAGAAGGGGCTCGACCTGATCAACCGGAATGCCTACGCCACCGGTCGGGCCGTGCTGCAGGAGCTGCTGACCTCGTATGCCACGTCGGACCTCGCGCCCGACGCGCAGTACTACATCGCCGAGTCGCTGTTCCGCGAGAAGAACTGGGCGGCGGCCGACCCCGCATATGCGGCGGTCGTGTCGAGCTACCCCAATTCGTCCCGTGTTCGAAACGCGCTCTACAAGCGGGGGCAGGTGGCCGTGCAGCAGGGGAACATCCCGCAGGCCCGGCAGTACTTCGAGCAGGTCATTGCGCGGTTCCCGCGCAGCGACGAAGCCGAGCTCGCGGCGGAAACCCTGAAGACGCTGCGCTGAGTCCAGCGCCGACCCCGAATCTCGCATGGCTGGAAGTCACTCCGCGGAAATGCCGTTCCTCGAGCACCTCGAGGAACTGCGCTGGCGTCTGTTCCGCTGCGCCGTGGCGATCGCGCTCGGCGTGGGGAGCTCGTTCGGGCTGCTGTACTCGAAGAAGGTGGATGTCATCGGCTTTCTGGAGCAGCCGATCCTCCCCTATCTGAAGCAGCCGTTGGTGGTGACCCACGTCGGTGACCTGTTCGACATTGTGATGAACGCGTCGATCACGCTGGGCCTCATCGCGGCGTCTCCGGTGATCGTCTGGCAGATCTGGGGCTTCCTGTCGCCGGCACTCTACGGCCACGAGAAGAAGGTCGTGATCCCCGCGCTCGTCTCCGCGGCCTTGCTCTTCCTGGCCGGCATGGCGCTGAGTTTCTACTACGTGTTGCCGGTGACGCTTGGCTTCTACGCCAGCTTCCAAAGCGAGTCGGTGCAGATCATGCAGACCGTGGAGGGCTACATGTCCTTCGTGACCTCCATGTGCCTCGCGTTCGGGGCAGTGTTCGAGCTGCCGGTCGTGATCGCGATGATGTCCGCGCTGGGCATCGTACAGCCGCAGTATCTCTCGCGGTTCCGCCGGCATGCCCTCGTGGGTTGCCTGATTGCGGCGGCCATCATTACGCCCGGTAGTGATCCCACGTCGCTGATCCTGCTGACGATCCCGCTGTACTTCTTGTACGAAGCGTCCATCACCGTGTCGCGGGTCATCGCGCGGCGCCGTGAGGCGCGGCTCTCCGCCGAGGTCGCGTGAACGCTGGGCCGGGCCTCGCGCGCCTCGTCCGGCGCGTTGGTCGCGGAGGCGGGAAGCTGCTGAGCGCCACAGCGCTCGTGCTTGCCGCGCTGCGTCCTGCCGAGGGCCAGCGCCCGACCGGGCGCCCCAGCACGATGCAGCCGCCCGCCGGTGGGCAGGCGGGCGGCAAGCGCTCGCCGAACGACAGCACCCGGGCACTGAGCAAGGAGCGGCGCGTCTTCGACTTCGCGGCGCCCGACTCGGCGATGCGCGAACTCCTCGACAAGGAGGGGTACAAGCGGGTCCTCTATCAGGGCGACACCGTCAAGTTCGACGCCGTGACGCGGCTCCTCACGCTCAAGGGCAAGCCTTCGGGCGTGCAGCGTGACGAAACGATGCTGGTCGGCGATTCCATCGTCTACAACGACTCCACCAAGAAAGTGGTGGCGCTCGGCGACACGGTGCTGCTGCGCGATCCGACGCAGCAGGATGCCGACGACTTCATCGCCAATGGCCGGATCGAATACGATCTCGAAGCCAAGCAGGGGATCACCGGTGCCTTCTCGACGTCGGTCGTGTCGGGGCAGCGGCTCTTCCTGACGGCGCGCCGCAGTACGATCCTCGCCGATACGCTCGTCAGTGGCCGTCATCTCGTGTACGCGAAGAACGGCTCGTTCACCTACTGCGATCACACCGAGCCGCATTTCCACTTCACCACCAAGGACATGAAGTTCGTGTCCGAAAATGTGATGGTGGCGCGGCCGGGCATCTTGTACATCGGCGAAGTGCCGGTCTTCTGGATCCCGTTCTTCTTCCAGGACGTGCGCTCGGGGCGCCGGTCGGGCATGCTCACGCCGAATTTCGGTGTCGCGGAACTCTTCCGGAACAGCCCGTCGTATCGGCGCAGTGTGCAGAACATCGGCTACTTCTTCGCGATCAACGACTTCATGAACGCGGAGGCGTCGTTCGACTGGCGCAGCGGCGCGCGCGCCACGGCCACCGATCCAGGCTTCCTGCGTGGCAATGCCGAGCTGCGCTACAAGTGGCTCGATCGGTTCGTGAACGGCGAGCTGGCGTACTCCTTTCAGGACTTGCGGAACGGCACCACGAATTCGTCGTGGACCCTGAATCACAATCAGGATTTTTCCCGAAACACCCGGCTCACGGCACGGCTCAACTGGGTGCAGAACACCCAGGTGCAGCGACAGACGGCGATCAATCCGTTTCAGTCGATGGCGACGATCCGGTCGCAGCTGAATTACCAGACGAAGGTCGGCCCGGCGCAGATCTCGATCGGTGGCTCGCGCGTGCAGTATCCGGGGCGGTCGCAGGTCGACATGGACTTCCCCTCGCTGAACGTGACCGCGGGCACGCTGCAGGCCGGCGCCGCGTCGTGGACGCCCAGCTTGCGCTTTTCGCTGAGCGGGCAGAGCAAGATGGACCAGGGCATTCAGTTCCCGTTCGTCTACAAGGCCAGCACGACCGGCGGGATCGACAGCTCGCGCTTCAACGCCAGCCGGCGCAACATGCAGTTCGGCTTCGATACGCCGATCAAGTTGTGGGACTTCCAGTGGCAGAACTCGTTCACCGTCAGCGAGAACGTCCGCAACTATCCGGAGCAGCGCGAGATCATCGGCGTGCGGGATACCTCCCAGCGCGTCATTCGCGTCTTCGATCGCACCTACGAGACGAACGTCGACTGGACCACCGCGTTCAATCTGCCCCGATTCTTCCAGGGCACCTGGAACATCGCGCCGTCCATCAGCGTCGCGAACGTCGATGGCGCCTCGGGCCTGTTCGTGCGCACCGAGCGCAGTGGCGGCAAGTTCGTCAGCCAGTCCAAGCGCCTGAGCTACAGTGTCGGTGCCTCGCCCACGCTGTACGCGATGCTCCCGGGGCTGGGGCCGGTGGCCAAGCTGCGTCACTCGATCAGCCCGGGCATCAGCTGGTCGTACTCGCCGGCGGCGAGCGTGAGTGACGAGTACCTGCAGGCGTTGGGGCGCACGCGCGTGGGCTATCTCGGCGCGCTCGCGCAGAATCGCGTCACGCTCTCGATGAACACCAACCTCGAGGCCAAGCTCCGGGCGCCGGCCGACTCGTCACCCGAGAGCGGCAAGAAGATCAAGCTGCTCTCGCTCAACTTCTCGTCGCTGACCTACGACTTCGTGCGCGCCGACAGCACGGGCAAGGGCTTCACCGACAAGATGTTCAACATCTCGGGGCGCACGGATTTGTTGCCGGGGCTGGATTTCCGCACGGCCTACGATCTCTTCCAGGGTGACCCCATGTCCGATACGGCGACGTTCAGCCCGTATCGCACGGACTTCGGCGTCACCTTCTCCATGGACAGCAAGTCCGCCCTCTTCGCGTTCATCGGGCGTCTGCTCGGCTTGAAGAGCGAGGTCGCGGTGGATTCGGCGGGCGCGCCGGTCTCACCCGGCGGCGAGCGTTCGCTCGGCGAGCAGAACATCACGCGGCAGTCGCGCAACATGAACGCGGCCGGTGGCGCGAACATGCGCGGGCTCCAGATGGCGTTGCCCTCGGGCGGTGGCTGGCGCCTCAATCTCCAGTACAACGCGGCTCGCCAGCGGCGCCCGCGCGGCGGGACCCAGATCGTGAACGATCCGGCCGCGTTGTGCGAAAATCAGCGCTCGCTGGGCATCCTCGTGTATCAGAACTGTCTGCTGCTGGCGCAGAGCGCCCCCGCCACGGGGCTGAACACCGGGCAGAGCGCCATCGGCGCCCCCGTGTTCATTCAGCCGCCCACGCAGAACGTCACGGCCAATCTGTCGTTCAACATCACGCCGAACTGGGCGGCCCAGTGGAGTACGCAGTACGACGCGGTGCGCAAGCGCTTCTCCAGTCAGCAGGTCGGCCTGCAGCGCGCACTCCATGACTGGAACGCCGTGTTCTCGATGTCTCAGGCGCCGAACGGCAATTTCTCGTTTAATTTCTTCATCGCCCTCAAGGCGCAGCCTGAACTGAAGTTCAACTACGACCGGCAGACGTTCCGCAACTCCTCGTTCTAGCCGGTGTCCTCCCGCCTGCTGTCTTCCCGCCCCCGGGCGACAGGAGACCCCTCTGTGCTCCAGCTCGACGGTCGTTCCCTCCGCATCGCCGATGTCGTGGCGGTAGCCGATGAACGCGTCCCGGTGGCGTTGTCCGCCGAGGCGCGGGCCCGCATGCAGCGCACCCGTGCCGTCGTGGATGGCGCAATTGCGAAGGGCGCGCCCGTGTACGGCATCAACACCGGCTTCGGTAAGCTCTCCGAAGTCACCATTCCGAACGATCGGCTCGCGGCCTTGCAGCGCAATCTCGTGCGCAGCCATGCGGCCGGCGTGGGCGATGCGTTACCGGAGCGCGAGGTCCGCGCCATGATGCTGCTGCGCGCCAACGTGCTGGCCACCGGCTACGCGGGGGCGCGCCCCGAGGTCGTGGACGCCGTGCTCGCCATGCTGAATGCCGGCGTGTGGCCGGTGGTCCCGGAGCAGGGAAGTGTCGGTGCGAGTGGTGACCTCGCGCCCCTCGCGCATCTGGCGCTGGTCCTGATCGGTGAAGGGATCGCGCGCTATCAGGGGCAGGAAGGGGAGGCGGCGGCGATCCTGCAGGCGGCCGGGCTCACGCCCCTGACGCTCGCGGCGAAGGAGGGGCTGGCGCTGATCAACGGCACGCAGGCCCACACCGCGGTGGCCGCGCTGGCCGCGGCCGAATTGGAGCGCCTCTGGCGCGCGGCGCACATCGCTACCGCCATGAGCCTCGAAGCGCTGCTCGGCACCCCCGACGCGTTCGATGCGCGCATCCAGGAGGCGCGTGGCCAACTTGGGCAGGCCGAGTCCGCGGCGATCCTCCGGCGACTGCTGGGCGAGAGCGAAGTGCGCGAATCGCACCGGTTCGGCGATCCCCGGGTGCAGGATGCCTACGCGCTGCGTTGTGTGCCGCAGGTGCATGGCCCGGCCCTCGATACCCTGCGCTTTGCGAGTGCGATCATCACGCGCGAGCTGAATGCGGCGACCGACAACCCGCTCGTGATGGAGAGCGGGGAGCTGCTGAGCGGTGGCAACTTCCACGGGCAGGCGGTGGGGATGGCGAGTGACTTCCTCGCGATCATCAGCGCGAACCTGGCGGTGGTGGCGGAGCGTCGTATCGATCGGCTCGTGCACCCCGATCTCAATCAGGGGCTGCCGGCGTTCCTGGCGGCGGAGCCGGGGCTGGAGTCGGGACACATGATGTCGCAGGTCACGGCGGCCGCACTCGCGAGCGAGTGCAAGCAGCTGGCGCATCCGGCGAGTGTCGATTCCATCCCCACCGACGGCAACAAGGAAGACATCGTGCCGATGGCGATGGGCGCGGCCACCAAGTTGCGGCGCTCGGTGCGAAACCTCCGGCACGTACTGGCCATCGAGCTCATCACCGCGGCCGAAGGCCTCGAACATCGGCGGCCCCTGCGAAGCAGTCAGCCCGTGGAAGCCGCGCACGCCATCGTCCGTCAATTCGTCGCGAAGGCGGCCGGAGACCGCTCGCCCTCCCCCGACATCACCCGCCTCGGTCTGGCGCTCGCCGCCGGGGCCTTTGACTCGATTACCGACCCGGTGCTCGCATGACCACCCTCGCCATGCCTTCGTCCACCGTCTCCGGCCCGCGTCCGGTACGCGCGCCCCGTGGGGCCACGCTTCGGTGCCGCGGGTGGGAGCAGGAAGCCGCGCTCCGCATGCTGATGAACAACCTCGATGCCGAGGTGGCGGAGCGCCCCGATGATCTCGTGGTGTACGGCGGCACCGGTCGTGCCGCGCGCAGCTGGGCGGCCTTCGACGCCATCGTGCGCACACTCGAGACGCTGGCCGACGACGAAACGATGCTCGTGCAGAGCGGCAAGCCCGTCGCCGTCTTCAAGACGCATGTCGACGCGCCGCGCGTCTTGCTGGCGAACGCCAATCTCGTCGGCCGCTGGGCCACGTGGGCCGAGTTCCGCCGCCTCGAGCAGCTGGGGCTCACGATGTACGGGCAGATGACCGCGGGCTCGTGGATCTACATCGGCTCGCAGGGCATCGTGCAGGGCACGTACGAAACGTTCGCGGCGGTGGCCGACCGACACTTCGGTGGTACGCTCTCGGGGCGCCTGGTCGTCACGGCGGGATTGGGCGGCATGGGGGGCGCGCAGCCGTTGGCCGCGGCCATGAATGGGGCGGCGGTGCTCGGCGTGGAGATCGACGAGTCGCGGATCGACATGCGGATTCGCACGCGCTACTGCGACCGGAAGACGGCGTCGCTCGATGAGGCCCTCACGTGGCTGCAGGAGGCGCAGGCCGAGCGGCGCGGATTGTCGGTGGGCTTGCTGGGCAATGCGGCGGAGGTGCTCCCCGAACTGGTGCGACGCGGCATTACGCCCGATGTCGTTACGGACCAGACCAGTGCGCACGACATGCTCGTGGGGTACATCCCGGCGGGGCTGTCGCTCTCGCAGGCGGCCGCGTTGCGTCGCGAAGACGAGGCGGCGTATCTCGAGTGCGCCACCGCGAGTGTGGTGCAGCATGTGCGGGCCATGCGCACGATGCAGGATCGGGGCGCGATCGCCTTTGACTACGGCAACAACATCCGCACGGTGGCGTTCGACGCCGGCGTGGACGACGCGTTTCGCATTCCTGGTTTTGTGCCCGAGTACATCCGCCCGCTGTTCTGTGCCGGCAAGGGGCCGTTCCGCTGGGTCGCGCTCTCCGGCGATCCCGCCGATATCGCGCGCACCGATCGTCTCGTCCTGGAGCTCTTCCCCGAAGACGCCGCGCTCAAGCGCTGGATCTCGCTGGCGCAGGAGCGCATCGCCTTTCAGGGGCTGCCGGCGCGCATCTGCTGGCTGGGCCAGGGCGAGCGCGCACGCTTTGCGCTGGCGCTCAACGATCTCGTGGCGCGGGGCGAAGTCTCGGCGCCCATCGTGATCGGGCGCGACCACCTCGACACCGGCAGCGTGGCCTCGCCGTTCCGCGAGACGGAGGCGATGAAGGACGGCAGCGATGCGATCGCCGATTGGGCGATTCTCAACGCGCTCCTCAATACCGCGAGCGGGGCCTCGTGGGTCTCCTTCCATCACGGCGGCGGCGTGGGCATTGGCAACTCCCTGCACGCGGGGCAGGTCATTGTTGCCGATGGCACCGAGCGGATGCGGCGCCGCCTCGAGCGCGTGCTCACGAACGACCCGGGGATCGGGGTCGCCCGTCACGCGGAAGCGGGCTACGACATCGCCATTGCCACAGCGGAACGCGAAGGCATTCGCCTGCCCATGCGGGAAGGCTGATGCTGTCGAGCCGGTACCGGCCCTGGCACATTCCGATCTTTCTGTCGAAGTACGCGTGGTTGCGGGTGCGGAAGCGTCCGGTCTTGCTCAACTTCGAAGTCACGATGCGCTGCAACGCGCGCTGCGGGTTCTGCGATTACTGGCAGACCCCGGCGAGCGAGAAGGAGCGGGAGTGGGCCAACTTCGCCGCGATCACCAAGCACTTTGCGCCCATGCTGGTCACCTTCACCGGGGGCGAGCCGCTGCTGCGGCGCGACCTCGAGGACGTGGTGCGGGCCGTGCGGTCGTCCGTGCGCTATGTGTACGTGCAGCTCATCACGCACGGGGCGCTGCTGTCGCTCGATCGGGCGCAGTCGCTCTGGGACGCCGGCGTGGATCAGTTCAACATTTCGCTCGACTATCTCGACGGGCGGCATGATGACGCACGCGGGATTCCGGGGCTGACCGCCAAGATTCTCGATGTGGTGCCGCGCATGCGCGCCGCCGGTATCGGCGGCGTGCGCTTCAATACGGTCATCAAGAACGACAACCTCGATCAGATCCTGCCGATCGTGCACAAGGCCGCGGAGCTGGGCGGGGGCGTGAACTTCTCGGTGTACACCGCGCTCAAGAACGGCAATCGGGAGTTTCTGTTCCAGGAGCAGGACCCCGCCGCGCTGGAGCGCGTGGTGGAGCAGCTCCTCGCCTACAAGAAATCCCGCCGCGGCGTCATCACCAACTCCGATTACTACCTCGAGCAGATCCCGCGCTACATCCGCGGCGAGATGAACGAGCCGTGTCAGAGCGGGTCCACCACGATTCACATCGATCCCCAGGGGCAGGTGCGGCGTTGCCCGGACTTCAAGCCCGATGGGCCGTGGGAGTCGTATCAGGGGTACGAGCCGATCAACTGCAACGCCTGCTACTACGCTTGTCGCGGTGAGGCGCAGGCGCCGCTCCGTTTGATGTCGCGCGTGCGCGATGTGTTCGCCACCGTGGAACCTGCCGCGTCCTGACCCTTTCGCCGCCTCCCGCCATGTCTGAGATCACGCTCTTCGTCAACGCGGCGCAAACCGTCACCGCGCAGGGGCCGGCACGGGCGCGGAAGGGGCGCGAGATGGCCGATGCCGGCGTGCGCGAAGGCATCGGCGTGGCCGTGCAGGGTGATCGCATCATCGCGGTCGCGCCCGATGACGAGTTGCACCGGACCTACCCCGGCGCCCACGTCATCGACTGTGCGCGCGGCGTCCTCGCGCCCGGCTTCGTAGACAGTCATACGCACACCGTCTTCGGGGCCGCGCGCTTTGCCGAGCACGAACTGCGCGCGACCGGCGTACCGTATCTCGAGATCGCGCGCCGGGGCGGCGGCATTCACAGTTCCGTCCGCGACCTGCGTCAACGCACCAACGAGGAGCTCCACGCCCTCGCGCTGCCGCGGCTGCGGGCGCTGGCGGCGGGGGGCGTGACCACCGTAGAGATCAAATCCGGCTACGGCCTCACGGTCGCCGATGAGCTGCGAACGCTCCGCGTCATCCGGTCGCTCGCCGGTGACGCCACCGTCAACATCATCGCCACGTGCCTCGGCGCCCACGAGGTGCCACTCGAGTACCGGGAGCAGCCCGGTGGGCGCGAGGCGTGGATCGCGGCCATCTGCGACGAACTGTATCCCGCGGTTGGGGCCGAACAGCTCGCCGACTTTGCCGATGTGTTTTGCGAGCCGGGCGTCTTCACCGTGGACGAGGCACGGCGTCTCCTCACCGCGGCCCGTCCCTTTGGAATGCGCCCCAAGCTCCACGCCGACGAGCTCCATGACGGCGGCGCGGCCGTCCTGGCCGCCGAGCTGGGGGCGGTCAGCGCCGATCATCTGGCGGCGATCTCCCCCGCGGGGATTGCGGCGCTCGCCGCCAGCGAGACGGTCGCCACGCTCCTGCCGGGGACCATGCTCTTCCTCGGAACGGGCCGCCAGGCGCCCGCTAGAGCCCTGATCGAAGCCGGGGCGGCGGTTGCCCTCGCCACCGACCTGAACCCCGGCACATCGCCCCTCCAGAGCTTCCCGCTCGTCCTGACCCTCGCCGTCTCCGAGCTCCGGATGTCGGCCGGGGAGGCGTGGGTCGCCGCCACCGTCAACGGCGCGGCCGCACTTGGCCTGGCGGGGGTCACCGGGCAGCTCGTCCCGGGCTTCCGGGCCGATCTCGCCGTACACGGCGTGGACGACTACCGGGCGTTGCCTTACTGGTTCGGCGAGCGTCTGTGTACTGGATCGTGGGCTGCCGGCCGGCCGTGTCACGTGGCACGGTAAAGACGCATCGCGGCGGCTCGGGATCTCTGCGTCTCCGCGTGACAGGGGGTGCCCGACGGGGAACCCTCGTGGCGCGGAGTGCACCACGTCCGGTGGTCGCCGGCGTGGGTCTACCGCCTCTCGGAGTCAGCCTCGAACGCAATGTCCAACGCCGCGAAGCACCGAAAGAAGGCGGCTGAGTTCGAGCAGCTGAAGCAGATCGACCGGGCGATTGCCGCCTATATCAAGTCGATCGAAGAGAGCGAGTCCGCCGGCGAAGAGGTGGATGTTGCCCTTTTCAACAAGGTGGGCGATC
This sequence comes from Gemmatimonadaceae bacterium, assembly GCA_019752115.1. NCBI lineage: Bacteria > Pseudomonadati > Gemmatimonadota > Gemmatimonadia > Gemmatimonadales > Gemmatimonadaceae > Gemmatimonadaceae bacterium. The sequence goes on along the minus strand of JAIEMN010000018.1, from coordinate 92,946 downwards.
TGGCCCTGCGCCAAGGGCGTGTGCCGGACGCGATCACGTATTACGAGCGCGCCGTCGAGCACTATGCGACGTCGGGGCTCTTCAACAACGCGATCGCCCTCTGCAACAAGATCCTGCGCAGCGCGCCCGGGCGCGCGAATGTGTATTTCACCCTGGGCCGCATCTGCGCCCGGAAAGGATTGCGCGGCGACGCCACCAGGAACTTCCTCGAATACGCCACGCGCATGCGCGAGGAAGGGCGGGTCGAGGAAGGCATGCGCGCCCTCGCCGAAATTGCCGATCTCTCGCCCGAGCTGACCGAAGTTCGGAAGTTCGTGGACGAGTACGCGCAGCGCGCCGGGATCACCCTCCCGCGTCGCATGACGCCGCCCATCGCGCCCAAGGCCGTCGAGGACGGCACACCGCGGCCGCCGCAGCGCGAGGAGAAGTCGCAGGACCTGGTGTTCATCCAGGTCGACTACGGCCAGGCCGAGCCGGCCCCGTTGTCGCGCCATGTCCGGACCCCCGTCAAGAGCCGCACGCCCGTCCGGGCCAAGCCCGCCGTCGATCCGCTCGCGGCGGCGATTATCGAGCCCGGCCCGGGGCTCCAGCTCCTGCGCAACATGGCCACGCCGCGCGATCTGACGCCGGTGGCCACCGCGGCGATCGTCGCGCTGCCAGTGAGCAACGACGGCCAGCCCGGCTCGATCATCGACGACGCGATCCCGGCACCCGTGGCGGAGCCGGTCTTCGATATGGTGCCGGTCGTGCCGCTCGACGGGCTCGAGGCGAATGGCGAGTACATCGCCGACGTCCCCGCGCTCGAGGGGCTGACCGTCGACGAGACGCCGGCGGAGGCGGGCGACGCGCTCCCCGAGCCGCACGTCGAAGGGTTGCCGTTGGTGCCGCACGAACTCGAAACGGCGGCGTTCGGCCACGTGGACCTGCTCCAGGATGTGGTCGTCGAAGATTTCGAACACGCCGCGGAAGATCCGACGATCGCGAAGATCATCGCGACCGAAACGCCGCCGTTTGTGGACGCGATCGTGGTCGACCCCACGCCGATCGCGACCGCGACGATCGGCGAGGTGGTGCCGCCCGCGGTCAGCGATGCCGTCATCGACCCCACGCCGCTCGATGTCGAAAGCGTGCCGGAGCTTGAAGCGGCCATCGCCGAGGGCGAGGCCGCGGCCGTGGCGTTCGAGAGCGAGCCGGTGGAGCTCGAACTCGGTGATGTGCCCCTGATGGACGTGCCCGCCGTGCAGGTGGCCCGCATCACGCCGCTGATGCTGGACTTCGACCTGGATACGGTGGAAGAGCACGCGCCCCCGACGCGCCCGCCCTTCCGCGTCGATCCGCACGACTTCATCCTCCCCGGCGAACTGCCGCCGCTGCTCCTCGACGACGCCATTGTCGATGCCGGGCTGGCGGCCGCGAGCGCCCCGCGCCCCACGCCGCGCGCTGTGACGCCCATCGCGGCGGCGCCGGCCATTGCGGCGACGACCGACGACGTGCCGGTCACAACCGAGGCCGACGCGGACGACGATCTCCTCGACGTCGAAGCCGACCTGGCCGCCCTGTCCACGCCGGCGCCTGCGAACCACCTAGCGAACGCGGCTGACGAGGCCGTAACCCCAGTCGTGGACCTCGAAGCGGCGCCCGACACCGACGAGACGCCGGTGCCGCTCGACGAACCCGTCGAGGGCGCGGGCGACCAAGCGGGGCAGGAATCGGTCGAGGAATCGGTCGAGGAATCGGTCGAAGAATCGGTCGAGGAATCGGTGGAGGCCGCGGTCGAGCGAGGGGGCGAGGCCCCGCGGGACGCGGCGGTCGACACGGCGGACGCCTCGCACGCGGACGCGGAGATCGAGACGTCGGCCGAGGACGAGTTGCCCACGGCCGAAGAATTCGATGCCGCCGCGGACTCGCTCGACCCGGTGGAGGTCGCGACCCCCACCCCCATCGCGTCGCGCGCGGTGATGCCGACGCCGTCGCTGCCGATCGCGGCGGTCGCGGCCGAAGCCACCATTGTGGCGTCCTCACGTCGCGACGCGCTGCGGGCGGCGGTGAGCCGCTTGCCCCACAACTGGATGCTCCGCCGGCGTTTGGCCGAGGCGCTCTTGGAATCGGGCGAGCGCGAGGAAGCACTGACGGAGCTGGAGACGGCGCGTCAGGGCTTCATCGACAATGGCGATCTGTCGACGGCCGCCGATATCGGCGACGAGATGGTGCACGTCAGTCCGGAACGGGTCGCGTATCACCAGCGTCGGGTCGAACTCGCCGTGGCGATGCACGACCTGCAACGGCTGCGGATGGCCTATCTCGATCTGGCCGACGCGCTGGTGCGGTTGGGCGAGGAAGGGCGGGCCCGGGCGGTCTACGCGCGCGTCCTCGAGATCGATCCGCTGGACGATCGGGCCCGGACCGCGCTCGGGGCCGCCGCCCCGCCGCCGCCGCCGCCCTCCCCGCGTCCGGACGACGATTTCGTCGATCTCACGACGTGGCTCAAGGACGATGACGGCCAGGCTGGCGACACCCGCCTCCGGATGCGGGAGCCGGTCATCAGTGGCGACGAGCAGGCCGACTTCGACGAACTCCTGCGGCACTTCAAGGAGGGCGTCGCCCGGTCGCTCGGCGAGGACGATTTCGAGAGCCATTACGACCTCGGGGTCGCCTATAAGGAAATGGGCCTCCTCGACGACGCGATCGCGGAGTTCCAGAAGGCGCTGCGAAGCCACGGGAACCGACTACCGGCGTACGAGGCTTTGGGGCAATGTTTCGTGGAGCAGGGCCGACATCAGGTTGCGGCCACCGTCCTGACCCGGGCGTTGCATGAGCCCGGACTTGGCGATGAGCAGCGGGTCGGGGTACTCTACCTTCTCGCATTTTCGTGCGAGGCCCTGCAGCGATTCGACGAAGCCCGTAGCTATTATCAGCGCGTGTACGCCACCGACATCCAATTCCGAGACGCGGCCGCCCGCTTGGCGGCCCTGGAGCATATCGCGCGATGACGCTTTCCACGCGGACTCCGTCCGCGCTGGCCGCGGCATTGCGTGACATCCAGGCTCCTGTACGCGACGAGCTCACCCTCGTCTCGCAGGAGCTGTGGCGCATCGTCGCCGCCGATGTACCGCTGGTGCAGGACGTCCAGCAGCATCTGATGGGCATGAAGGGGAAACTCTTCCGCCCGACGCTGCTGCTCTTGTCCGCGAGCATCGAGCAGGCGCCGCCGCCGCGCGCCACCACCTTTGCGGCGGTGGTGGAGCTGATGCATCTCGCCACGCTGATTCACGACGACTCGGTCGATCACTCGGCGCTCCGTCGCGGCATGCCCACCGTCAACTCGCTCTTCAGTCACCAGGTCTCGGTGATCATGGGCGACTACCTCTATCTGCGCGCCCTGCGCGAGCTGGTGGAGATCGGCGATCTGGAAGCCATGCGCGCGATCACCTTCGCGTCGAACGAGATGACGCTTGGCGAGATTCGCCAGCTCTCGGCGTACGATGCGCTGGCGTTCTCCGAGCAGGACTACGAAACCCTCATCCGCGCCAAGACCGCCGCGTTGTTCATGGCCGCCTGTGACGTCGGCGCGCTGATCGGCGCGCCGAGGCATCGTCGGGCGCTCACTCGCTTCGGCGAGCGCCTGGGGATGGCCTTCCAGGTGGCCGACGACCTGCTCGACTACACCGAGCAGCAGGAGATGACCGGCAAGCCGAGCGGGCTTGATCTCAAGGAGCACAAGGTCACGCTGCCGCTCATCGCGGCGCTGCGTTCGATGTCGCCGGCGGCGCGGGCACGGGTGGAGGCGTTGTTCGCGGCGCCGGAGCCCGATGATGAGTCCATCGCCGAAGTCGTAGGGATCGTGCGGGACTCGGGAGGCCTCGACTACGCCCGTCGTCGTGCCGACCAGTTCTCCCACGAGGCGGAGGAGGCGCTGGCCGAGCTGCCGGACTGCCCGGCAAAGACCTCACTCGCGGATTCCATCGCTTACGTGGTGGAGCGGCGCTGGTGATGGCCCGCGGCCCCTCCAAGCATCGGCCCCTGTTTCATGTCCTCGTGCTGGCCAGCGGGTTCATTTCGGGGGGGCTGCTCGCCCAGGTGTCCCGCCGGTTCCTCCCGGCTGGGGCCGTTAAGGAGTTTCTAACAACCGGGGTGACCCCTTCCCTCGGGCCGCTCCACGTGGACCTGATTATATTGAAGTTCGCGGTTGGACCCGTCGCCCTGGATGTCTCGCTGTTGAGCCTTCTGGGAGTTTTGATCGCCTACCTCATCGCGCGGTCCCTCTTCTAGGAACATCCCATGAACTTCGGCAACTTCGGCTTCGGCGAGATTCTCATCATCCTCGTGATTGTGCTGCTGCTCTTTGGAGCCAAGCGCATCCCCGAGATTGCCGGATCCCTCGGCAAGGGCATCAACGAGTTCAAGCGCAACCTGAGCGACGCCCAGAAGCAGATCACCGACGCGCCGCGCACCGAACAGCGGATCGCCCCGGGGACCCCGGTCGACGCCCGCGAGGAAGAGCGCCCGGAACCCAAGCGCCTCATGCAGTAAGTCGGTCGGGCAGGCGATGGGAGCATCTCCCGGAGCTCCCGAGACAAAAAAGCCCCCGCGATGCCTGGCATCGCGGGGGCTTCTTCGTGAGCGGGATCAGGTGCCCGACTGACGGCGCAGCTGGGCGAGGACGGTCGACCGCTTGTCCTCGACCTTCACGCTTTCGCGCAGATTCGTCAGGAACTCTTCCACCTTCTGCTGGCGGAGCGACTGCATCATCTGCTGGCGCAGCAGCGACTTTTCCGTCTCGAACGCCGTCTTCTGGGCATCCGTGCGGCTGTCGACGCGCAACACCACCATGGCGTCCTGCCCCTTGAACGGGCCGCCGACCTGGCCAACCGGCACGGCGAACGCGCCGCCCACCGCGGCCGTGTACTGGCCAAGGCCCGGCACGGCATTGATGCGCGAGAACGGCTGGCTCTTCTCCACCGAGAGGCTCTTGGCCGCGGCCGCGGTCTCGAGCGTGCCCGACTTCGCGGCGGCCACGAGCTGCTCCCCGATCGGGCGGAGCTTCTCGATACGCTTGTCGCGCGCGAGGCGGCGCTGGATATCGGCCTTCACCTCGCTGAGCGGCTGCTGCCCACCCGGCGTCAGCGAGTCGATGCGGGCAAGGTAGTAGGCGTCCGGTGCATCGAAGAGATCGCTGGTCTCACCCGGGCGCACGCCCGAGAAGGCCCACGCGCTCACGCTCGGCACGTACCGGCCGGCAAACGACAGCGGCTCGTTCTCGATGGTCACCACGCTCACCGGCGTCACGCCGAGCGACTTCGCGGCGTCATCGAACTTCTTGCCGTCTTCGAGGTTGGCAGCCTTGCTCGCCAGCGAGTCGGCGCGGCGGTCGGTCCGCGTCGCGCTCGAGTCGCTCTGACCCACCGCCACCAGAATGTGGCTCAGGTCCAGCGTGTCACCGTTGCCCTTGGCGTTGAGCTTGATGATGTGGTAGCCGAACTGCGTCAGGATGGGCTGCGAGATCTCGCCCACCTTGAGCGCGTACGCGGCGGCTTCGAAGGCCGGCACGTACGAGTTCTTGCCACGCTTGCCCAGCGCGCCACCCTGCGCAGCGGACACCGAGTCGATCGACTCCCGCTTGGCCACATCCTCGAACTTGGCACCGCCCACGACTTCGGCGCGGATACGCTCGGCCTTGGCCTTGGCGTCGGCCGAGTCCAGCGCGGTCACCGTGCGCGGCACCGTGAGGAGCGACACGACCGCGCGGCCCGGCTTCTCGAAGCGCTTCTTGTTGCGCTCGTAGAACTGCGAGATCTCGGCGTCACTGACGGAGACCGTCGTGTCACTGCCCAGGAGCTGCGGCCCGAGCACGACGTAGCTCACCGATGCGCTGTCGTGACGATCCCGGTAGATCTGCCACAGGCGCTCGTCGGAGAAGTACGCACCGCTCGCCACCTGATCGAAGAGCTTCTGCTTCGGGATCTCGGTGCGATAGTAGGCCTCGAGACCGGCCAGCATGCCGGACTGGCGCGCCATCGGGCTCGCCAGCAGGCGCTGGTACTTCTCAATGTCGAACTGGCCGTTGGTCTGCAGATCCGGCGACTGCATGGCCGTCGGCGGCGGCGCCACCTTGGCGGCCTGCAGGATCTCGTCGTCGGATACTGTAATGCCGCGACGCTTGTACTCCTGCTGGAGCAGGATCTCGTTGACCAGCTCGTTGAACGCGCGATCCTCGAGCGTCTTGCGCTCATCCAGCGTCAGGCCGCGACCATTCTGCTGTTGCTGCTGCTGCTCGAGGGAATTGACCGCATTCTGCCAGGCCGTGAGGAGGATCTCCTCGCCGTTGACGGAGCCAATGGCCGTGGACGTCGTGACCGGCTGCCGGCCCGCGAGGCCGGAGGTCTCGTACAGCAGGAAGCTGCCGACGAAGGCCACGATGAGGATGATCCAGATGTATTTCGCGGCGCTCCGCATCGATTGCAGCACGGGGCGGCACTCCTTGGGACTGGTAAGAACGGCGGGAACGGAAAGGCACACGCACCTCCCCGAAGAAGGGCGTGTGCCGCAGAGTCCGGAAACCTAGCGGTCGTGTTCCGCTAAAGGCAAGACAGGTCACGACTTCGCCGAATGGCTGCTGATTGACTTCCCGGCGCGTGCGGACAATAAGTACACGGGAAGACCACCGGTCAGACTCGCGTCCGTCGCTCGCTGTGACAGCCTTGGCCAGCACCGGGCGTTTCCTTCGGGCCGTCTGTGACGTCGTTCGGGGACACCACTTGAGGGCATCGCACGGATGAGTACCGCTCCCCGGATCGACGAGCTCCGGAAGAAGTTCGAGGAGAACCCGCGTCGCTATTTCGCGCCGCTGGCCAATGAGCTGCGCAAGGCAGGCGACCTGAGCCAGGCCATCGCGCTCTGCCGCGAGCACCTTCCCAAGCAGCCAGGCCACATGAGTGGCCACATTGTCTTCGGGCAGGCCCTGTTCGAGAACGGGGATCTGGAAGAGGCGCGGACCGTCTTCGAACAGGCGCTGGCCCTCGATCCGGAGAACCTCATCGCGCTCCGCCATCTGGGTGATATCGCCCGTCGCCAGGGCGATGCCCCATCGGCGCGCCGGTGGTACGAGCGGGTCCTGGAGGCGGACCCGCGGAACGACGACATTGCCGCCCAGTTGGCGACCCTCTCGGCGTATGCGACCCCGGCGCCGACGGCGGCCCCGGTCGCGGTCACGCCGCCGACCAGTGCCGCGCCCGTCAGCCAGATGGTGACGCCGGTCGATCTCGCGTCGATCGAGGTGCCCGACTTCGCCGCGCCGATACCGGCGGCCGACACCGAGGCGCTGGCCGTCGAGGCCGTTGCCACGGAGCCCGCGCCGGCGGCACCGACGACCGCGGCGGTCACCCCGCTGGGGACGGTGGCGCAGGATCTGCTCGCGCTCTCGCCGCTTCAGGCGGCCAGTGAACTGCCGCCGCTGCCCGAAGAGGAGCGGGTATTCCTGGACCTCGAGGCCATCGAAGCCGCCGCCTCGGAAGTCGAGGCCATCGCGCAGGCCGAGGAGCAGGCCAAGAACGACCCGTTCTTTGGGCGGCTGGCCGACGCTCCCACCGACGAGGTGATCGCGGCCGCCGAAGCCGAAGCGGAGGCCGCGTTCGAGGAAGGATTTGTCGCAGCGGAATGGCCCGATACCACCGATTTGGCCGTCCGGGCCGCAACGCCCCGGTCGGCGACGCCGGTGGCCGTCGACGTGCCGGCGGAAGTCGTCGAGGCCTTCGGACGGGAGGCCACCGACGCGGTCGCGGCGGAGCTGCCGGCCCCTGAGGTCGAACTGGCGCTGCCCGACGAGGAAGATCTGCCGTTCACCAACGCCCCCGAGGCGGTTGTCGCCGAGGCGGTGGAAACGGCGGTCATTGCCGAGGAGGCCTCGCCCATCGACGTCGCGGAGGAAGAACCGGTCGCCGCGGTGGAGGCGGAGGCCGACGATGAGCCTGTCGCCGAGGTGACGGTGCAGGATCTGGGGATACAGGTCGGCACCTCCATCCTCGATTTCGAAGACCCCGAGACGTTCGCGGTGCAGGAGACGCCCGCGGAGGCCGAGCTCGCGCCGGTGGTGATGCAGGAGCCGGAGTCAGAGCCCGAGTCCGCGACGGAACCGGTGCAGGAGTTGCCCTGGCTCGCCGAACCGGTCACGCCCACCGACGATGTCGAAGAGATCGTCGAGGCGTTTGCCGAAGACGCCCGGGCCAAGGGCGAACCCGACGACGTCGCCGTCGTGGCGATGCCGATGGCGCTCGTGGCTCAGGTCGACGACAAGCACGAGGCCAGCTTCGCCGACGTGCTGGACGAGCCGATCGCCGCGGAGGCGGACGCCGAGTCGGCCCCCGCGATGGCGAATACGGCCGACATCGCCAGCGGGGCCTTCGTCACGGAGACGATGGGGGAACTCCTGGTCTCGCAGGGCTTCCTCGACCGCGCGATCGCGGTCTATGAGGAGCTGGTGCGTCGCCGCCCGTCGGATCCCGTGCCGCTTGGGCGCCTGGCGGAGCTGCGGGCCGAGCAGGCGCGCGTGGCGGCGGCGAGTATGCCGGCCGCGCCGGAACCCACGCCGGAACCCGTATCGGAAGCCACGCCGGAGCCCGTCGCGGCGGTGCGCACGGCTCAGGCGTGGTTTGCGGCGCTCGCCGCCCGACGCGTGGAGCGCCGGACGCCGACCTCCACGGCGGCAGTGCCAACGCCGCGAAACGCCACGCCGATCGCGAGCGCGCCGGCGGTCCACGAGCCCGCCATCCTCCCGCCGTCCGTCCCCACGCCCGTGCGGGTGACGCCCGTGGGCGCGATCCCGGCGGAAGACTCGCTGGCGTCGCTCTTCGGCGGCGACAGCGCCGGCGGCGACGACACGGCCGCGCAGCAGTTCGCGACAGCCTTCTCGGGGGCGGCCGTGGAAGGCGCCCGCGAGAACCTCTTCGCCAGCGGCGCCATGGCCGCGGTGCGCGAACCCACGCCGGTCGCCCCCGTGATGGCGCAGCCGGAGTCGCTGGCGCCCGCTGGCGCCGGCTTCTCCTTTGACCGATTCTTCCCGGACCCGGCGACGACGCAGACGGTCTCGCCGTCCACTGCCAGCGCCGCGCCGACCCCGGCCGCGCCCGGGACGCCCACGTCGTCACCGGCTGCGGAGAGCAAAGCGGCCGACGATCTGGCGCAGTTCTCGGCCTGGCTCAAGGGACTCGGTAATCCGTGATCATTGGCATCCTGAACGGCCCCAATCTCAACCTCCTCGGGACGCGCGAACCCGCGATCTACGGAACCACCACGCTCGCGGAGATCGTGACGCGCCTCGAGACCGTCGGGGCCTCACTCGGGGTGGAGATTCGGGCCGCGCAGGCCAATGGCGAAGGGCAGCTGATCGACACGCTGCATGCGTGGCGGGGAACGGTGCAGGGGGTCGTCGTGAATGCCGGCGCGTATACGCACACCAGTCTCGCGTTGCGGGACGCCTTCAGTGCGACCGCCCTCCCGTTCGTGGAAGTGCACCTCAGCAACATTTACGCGCGAGAACCGGAGCGGCGGCACTCGATGCTCGCGGGGGCCGCCATCGGGTTGATCTGCGGCCTGGGCGCCGACGGTTACGAGTTCGCGCTCCGGGGCCTCGTGGCCACGCTGCGCGCGCGGGGCTGAGCCCCGTGGGCCGGCCGTGAACTCGCCCGACGTCCGCACCGACACCCGCCCGGCGCGCCTCGCCGCCCTGCGTGAGGCCCTGGGAAAAGCCGATCTCGATGCGCTGCTGGTCAGCGCGCTCCCGAATATCCGCTATCTCACCGGGTTCTCGGGGAGCAACGCGATCCTGCTCGTGAGCGCGCTCGAGTGCGTGCTCCTCACCGACTTCCGGTACGCGACGCAGGTCGAGGCCGAGGTGGGCGACGCGGCGTCGGTGCGGATCGAGCCGACCAGCCTGTGGAACGGCGTGTGGCCCTCGCTCACGGCGATGGCCGGCGTGGAACGGGTCGGCTTCGAGTCCGCCCATCTCCTGCACAAGGATTTCACGCGCCTGTTGGAGCAGGGGACGCGCTGGCTGTGGCGTCCCGCCGTGGATCTCGTCGAGGGGCTGCGCGAGATCAAGGACGCGGGGGAGATTGCCGCCATCGAGCGCGCGGTGGGGATGGCCGAACGGGCGCTCACCCGGACCCTGGCGATGGTCCGCCCGGGCCTCACGGAGGCGGCGTTGGCGGGGATCCTCGAGCACAGTCTCCGCGACGAGGGCAGCGAGGCCTATCCATTTGCCAGTATCGTGGCATCCGGACCGCGCTCGGCGCTCCCGCATGCGGGTACATCGGACCGGGTGCTGGCGCGCGGCGATTTCGTGCTGCTCGATTTCGGCGCCGTGGCCGACGGCTACTGCTCGGATGTGACGCGGACCGTCGTGCTCGGGAAGGCCTCCGAGCGGCACCGGGAGATTTACGAGATTGTTCGTGAGGCGAACGCGCGCGCTTCGGGCGCGCTTCGGGTTGGAATGAAGGGGATGGCTGCAGATGCGGTCGCGAGAGAGTACATTGACGCCCGCGGGCACGGTGAGGCATTCGGACATTCCCTGGGCCATGGCATCGGCCTGGAGGTGCACGAAGGCCCTCGTCTGGCCCGCACGATCGAGACGTCGCTGGCGGCCGGCATGGTCGTGACGGTTGAGCCCGGGATCTACCTCCCGGGCTTCGGCGGTGTCAGAATCGAAGACGATGTGCTCATTACGGCGTCGGGTCCCCGGGTACTGACCGGGTTGGACCGGACGCTGCTCGAAATCGACTGATCGACCGCCTGACCTCGCCGGCGCCCTCGGGGCGCCGCGCTTTTCTCCAGCCTGCTCCCCGCCATGATCGACTTGCGCTACGTGAAGAAGCTGATCGAGATGCTCGACGGCTCCACGGTGGATTCCATCGAGATCTCCTCCGATAAGGGGATGAAGCTCCGGATCTCGAAGAGCCCCCAGCGCGCGGCCATGACCGTGGCCCCCGGGATGGCCGCCATGCCGGCGCCGGTCGCCATGCCGGCCGTGTTGCCCCCGGCCCCCGCGGCGCGTCCAGTCGAGGAGGGAGGGGCTCCGGCGCCGAAGGCCGAGGCATCGAAGTCTGCGGCCCTCGAGATCAAGTCGCCCATGGTGGGGACGTTCTACTCGGCACCTGAGCCGGGCGCGAAGCCGTACATCTCCGTCGGCGATCGTGTCAGCAAGGGCCAGATCGTCTGCATCATCGAGGCGATGAAGATCATGAACGAGCTCGAGTCCGAATTCGACGGCGTCGTGCGTGAGGTGAACGTCACCGATGCACATCCCGTGGAGTACGGCCAGGTGCTCTTCCGCATCGACCCGACCGGCTGAGATATGACGCAATGACGACGGCGACCGGCGTTGAGAAGCCTGCCCGAAACGGAACAGCTCCTGCGCCCACGTTCGACCTGAAAGCGGCCCTCCAGAAGATGGTGCGGGAGGGCGCGTCGGACTTGCATCTCAAGGTGGGTCGCCCGCCGACATTGCGCCTCCATGGCGATCTCTTCCCGCTCGATCTCCCGATCCTGCGTCCGGAAGAACTGCGCACCCTCGCCGAGCAGCTGCTGCCCCCGGCACAGCTGCGTGAGTTCGTGGAAGTGCGCGAGGCCGACTTCGCGATCAACGTGCCGGGGATCGGCCGGTTCCGCGTCAATGTGTATCAGCAGAAGGGCACAGTGGCCTTCGCCCTGCGCTCGATCGCCCACGCCGCGGCGAATATCCGCGATCTCAACCTGCCGCCCGTCCTCGAGCAGATCGCGCTCAAGCCACGCGGGCTGGTGCTCGTCACCGGCGTGACCGGCTCAGGCAAGAGCACGGCGCTCGCGGCCATGGTGCAGTACATGAACGAGCGGCGCAGCGCGAACATCATCACGATCGAAGATCCGATCGAGTTCGTGCATCGCGATATCAAGTGCCATATCAATCAGCGTGAAGTGGGCACGGACACCGCCACGTTTGCGCAGGCACTGCGTCGCGTGCTCCGCCAGGACCCCGACGTCATCATGATCGGTGAGATTCGCGACCTCGAGACGCTCGAGGTCGCGCTCAAGGCGGCGAACACCGGTCACCTCGTCCTCTCGACGCTGCACACGACCGACGCCACGCAGTCGATCAATCGCGTCCTGTCGTTCTATCCGCCCGACAAGCAGGGCGAAGTACGCTTCATGCTGGCCACGGCGCTCAACGCCGTGATTTCGCTCCGGCTCGTGCCGCGCGCCGACCGCCCGGGACGCGTCCCGGCCTGCGAGGTGCTGGTCAACACCGAGGCGGTGCGCGACCAGATCCGCGACGTGCAGTCGGCGCTGAATATCCCGGACCTCATTCGGGAAGGCTCGGTGGCGTACGGCATGCAGAGCTTTGACCAGTCGCTCATGGAATGGTTCTCGCGCGGCGTGATCTCGTACGAGAACGCGCTCTTCAACGCGACGAGCCCCGCCGAGTTTGCCCTCCGGACGCAAGGGGTGGGCGGCGCCAGCGACACGTCGTGGGATGACTTCCAGCAGGGCAGCGAGGCCACGTAACGCCGTAAAGGACTGGCGGAGAGGCAGCGGGTCCGCCACCATTACTGGATGTTCAAAAAGGTCCTCATCGCCAACCGCGGGGAAATCGCCCTCCGCGTCATTCGCGCGTGCCGTGAACTCGACATCCAGACGGTCGCCGTGTACTCGGAAGCCGATCGGGAGTCGCTCCATGTGCGCTTCGCCGACGACGACGTGTGCATCGGGCCGCCATCGGGGCGTGACTCGTACCTCAAGATTCCGCGCCTGATCGCGGCGGCCGAGATCACCGGGGCGGACGCGATTCACCCCGGCTACGGCTTCCTGGCGGAGAACGCGGAGTTCGCCGAGACCTGTCGGGCCTCCGGCATCACCTTCATCGGTCCCACGCCGGAACAGATCCGCGTGATGGGTGACAAGGCGTCCGCCCGCCGTGCGATGCAGGAATGTGGCGTGCCCATCGTCCCCGGGACGCCGGGACCGGTGGAGGATCCGGAAGAGGCGCTTGAGTTTGCGCGCGGCATTGGCTTCCCGGTGATCATCAAGGCGGCCGCCGGTGGCGGTGGCAAGGGCATGCGCGTGGCGCGTGATCCGGATGACTTCCTGCGGTCGTTCCAGCTGGCGCGGTCGGAAGCGCTGTCGGCGTTCGGCAACGGCGATGTGTACGTCGAGAAGTTCCTGGAGCGCCCGCGGCACGTCGAGTTCCAGATTCTCGGAGACACGCACGGCAACGTCATTCATCTCGGCGAGCGTGACTGCTCCGTGCAGCGCCGTCACCAGAAGCTGATCGAGGAAGCGCCGTGCCCGGTGATGACGCCTGAACTGCGCGAGCGCATGGGCGAAGCGGCCACGCGCGGCGCGAAGGCGATCAATTACGTCGGCGCGGGCACGATCGAGATGCTGCTCGATGAGGATGGCTCGTTCTACTTCATGGAGATGAACACCCGCATTCAGGTCGAGCATCCGGTGACGGAGCAGCTCACCGGGGTGGATCTCGTGAAGGAACAGATTCGCGTGGCAGCAGGGCTCCCGCTCTCGGTGAAGGAGCTGCCCCCGTTCCGCGGGCACGTCATCGAGTGCCGCGTGAACGCCGAAGACCCGGCGCGCAATTTCCAGCCGTCGCCGGGGAAGCTTGAAGTCTTCCATCAGCCCGGTGGGCCCGGCGTGCGGATCGATACGCATGCCTACGCCGGCTACACGGTGCCGCCGTTCTACGACTCGATGATCGCCAAGCTCATCGTGCAGGGCTCCACGCGTGAAGAAGCGCTCAAGCGCATGCAGATCGCGCTGGAGAGCTTTGTGATTGAGGGCGTGAAGACCACCATGCCCTTCCTGGCGCGCGTGATGCAGCACCCGGGGTTTCAGGCCGGCAAGGTGCACACGAAGTGGCTCGAGTTTGAGGGATCGGATCTCCTCAAGGAGCCCACGTAGTGCGGATCGATGTGCTGCTCGGTGAGGCCGCCGTGGCGCCCGCCGATGTAGCGGATCGCGTGGTGGTGGTCATCGATGTGTTGCGGGCCGCCACCACGGTGGCCACCGCGCTCCATCACGGGGCGCGGGTCGTGATTCCGTTCGAGACGGTCGACGAAACCGCCACCCGCGGCAAGGCCTATGCGCGCGGCGAAGTGAAGCTCGCCGGCGAACGGCGCATGAAGCGCATCGATGGCTTCGATCTCGGGAATTCGCCGGCCGAGTACACCCGCGAGGCCATTGCGGGCTTCCCCATTCTGTACACGACCACCAACGGCACCGCGGCTCTGGCGGCGACACATGGCGCGCGCGCCTGCTTCTTCGCCGCTTTCGTGAACGCCGCCGCCACCGTGGCGGCCGTGCGTGAGGCCGCGGGCACCGATCACGATGTGCTGATCATCTGTGCCGGTTCCGACCGGACCATCGGTCTCGAAGATGTCGTATGTGCGGGTCGCCTCGTGCGCGGCCTGGTCGACGGGATGACCGGCGTCACTCGCGGCGACGGCGCCCGCGTCGCCGAACTGGTGGAACGCCCGTTCGTCGGTGGCATCGCCTCGCTCGCGCACGAGGCCGAGCATGCGCGCGCGCTGGGGGCGGCCGGATTCGAGACGGACGTGGCGGCCTGCCTGACACTCGACCAGTTTGACGTGGCGGTGCGCTATCATGATCGGCAGCTGCACCTGAACACGCCGCTCGCCTCGACCCGATAGCGTCGCCATTCCCGCGACCCGGGAGGGACCCATGGATCGCAAACTGCTGCAGCGCGAACTCACCGCGGTGGCCCTGAGCCTGCTCGCGGTCTTTTTGCTGGGCGCGCTCGTCTTTCAGCAGACCACCACCGGGAATTGCTTCGATGCTACCGGGCCGTTCGGGCCCATCGGCACCATCGCCCGCTGCACCCTGGTCAAGGCGGTCGGGATTCCGGGGCTGGTCCTGGTGGCCTTCGGCGCCCTCGTGGTCGCCCTGGCGCTCTTTGGCCGCATCCAGCGGGCGAATGACGCCAGCGACTGGAGCGTGCTGTTCGGTGGCACCGTGGCGCTTGTTCCGGTCGCCATCGGCCTCGCCATGGGAGGCATGGCCGCCGACGTCGACTACGCAGGGTTGTGGGGCAGTTTCGTCGCCGAGTACCTCCGCAAGTTCCTCGGCAGCGCGGGCGCCTGGATCTTCTTTGTGCTGGCCACCAGCGCGCTCACCGTGGCGACGCTGCGGTGGAATCCCATTCGCATGCTCCTGGGGCCCGGGGCGCCCAAGGCGGATCCCGCCGCCACCGGGCGCCGGACGCTGGCAGAGCAGCTCGAGCCGGATCCGGAGGAACTCCCGGCGATCGATCCCGCCCTCGCACGCGAGGTGCTTGGCGCCGCCGCGCTGTCCACCAAGCGCGTGAAGGAGAAACCGGCACCGGAGCCGGAGCCGGAACCCGAGGTGGAGGCGCCGCGCAGCAAGGCGAAGAAGAAGAGCGACGGGCGGGCGGAAGCCACCGTCGAGGCGGCACTCGATGCGGCCGCCGAACCGACGCCTTTCTCCGACGAACTGCCGCCGACCAAGCTGCTCTCGCCGCCGCCGGCCAAGAACACCGAAGCCGGACAGAAGGAGCTGGACCTCGCGGGGCAGAAGCTCCTCGCCACCTTGCGCACGTTCAAAGTGGAAGGCGAGTTGGTGGGACGGACGTCAGGTCCCACCGTGACGCAGTTTGAAATCGAACCGGCGGCCGGGGTGAAGGTGCGCCAGATCGCGGCGCTCGCCGACGATCTCGCCCTCGCCATGCGCGCGCCCAGCATCCGCATCGTCGCGCCGATCCCCGGGCGGGGCGCCGTCGGCGTGGAAGTGCCCAACCCCACGCCCGAGATGGTCGTGCTGCGGGAGGTGCTCGAAAGCGCCGACTTCCAGCAGGCGCGTGCGGCGCTGCCGGTGGCGCTCGGCAAGGATCTCGAAGGGCGCCCGGTCATCGCCGATCTGGCGAAGATGCCGCATCTGCTCATCGCCGGCTCCACCGGCTCGGGCAAGTCCGTGTGCGTGAACACCATCATCACGAGCCTCGTGTACCGCCATACCCCGCGGACGCTGCGCTTTCTGATGGTGGATCCGAAGATGGTGGAACTGAGCGTGTACAACGCGCTCCCGCATCTGCGGCACAAGGTCATTACCGACAATCGCGACGCCGCGGCGGTGCTCAAGTACGCCGTGATGGAGATGCAGACGCGCTATCGGCTCCTCGAAGCCAATGGCTGCCGCAATCTGCAGGAGTTCAACCGGCGCGTGACGCAGCACGAACAGGGGCAGGGGCCGGCAGTGCTCAAGCCACGGAGTCCGGACGTCGCGTTCGAGGATCGGACGTATACCGGCGGGATCCTGCCGTACATCGTCGTGGTGATCGACGAAATGGCCGATCTCATGATGACCGTGCAGGGCGAGGTGGAAACGCCCATCGCGATGCTGGCGCAGAAAGCGCGCGCGATTGGCATTCACCTCATTCTGGCCACGCAGCGCCCGTCGGTGAACGTCATCACGGGCCTCATCAAAGCCAACTTCCCCTGCCGGATCGCGTTCCGCGTGGCCTCGCAGGTGGACAGCCGCACGATCATCGATGGCGCCGGCGCCGAGATGCTCCTCGGCAATGGTGACATGCTGTTCATTCCGCCGGGGAAATCGGAGGCCGCCCGCCTGCAGGGGGCGTATCTGTCCAGCGAAGACACCGAGAAGCTGCTGGGCTGGTACGGTGAGGCGCGTGCCCGTGCCGAGGCGGCCGGGGCGGTGGCCGCCGGCACCGATGAGCCGGACATCCTCGAGTATGTGCGGGCAATCGAAGCGAAGGAGGCGGGGGGCGACGACGATGCGTCGGATGGTGACTCCGACGAGCGGGATTCGCGCTTCCGGGAGGCCGCCGAGGTGGTCATCCAGCACCGTCAGGGCTCGACGTCGCTGCTGCAGCGTCGGCTCAAGATCGGCTACGGGCGCGCCGCCCGGATCATCGATCAGCTGGAGGCGGCGGGCGTGCTGGCCCCGTCCGAAGGGGCGGCCCGTCCGCGGGACGTGCTCGTCGGCATCCAGGACCTCGATCGCATCTGTGGTGGCGGTGACTAGTCACAAGCGGACGTCAATCCACCCCCGATCGCCGACTCGCGCCGCGATCCTCTTGGCGCTAAGGCGACCGGCTGCGTATTGACGCGACCGTCGTATCCCGCGACAATAAGCGGCAATCCTGTCGTCCCCTCCTTTCCGGCACGACAGCCTACCAACGTTGCCCGGGCTTGTGTCTCGCCCGGGGTGCATGACCTCGACGTTTTTCCCTCCTCCCGAGGTGTGTGATGTCCCTGTTTCACGTCCGCCGCTGGTTGACCTCTGCTGCGCTCGTGCTGGGGTTTGTCTCCCTGGCTGGGCAGCTTCAGGCGCAGGGCGGCGCCATCACTGGCAAAGTCACCGATGAAGGCACCGGTGCAGCGATCGATGGCGCGCAGGTAAGCATTTCCGGTACCAAGCTGGGCGCCGCGACGGGCGCCGATGGCTCCTATCGCATTACGGGTGTCCCTGCGGGCACCTTCGCCGTATCCGTCCGCCGCATCGGCTTCGAGCCGCAGACGGTCGTGGGCAAGAAGGCCGGCGATGTCGTGAACTTCGCCCTCAAGGCGCGTGCCGCGCAGCTGACGGAAACGGTCGTCACCGCGAGCCGCAGCCGCCCCGAAAAGGCGCTCGACGCGCCGGCGCAGATTTCGGTGATTTCGAGTGAGCGCATCGCCGAGCGTCCGGCGGTCACGGTCACCGACCACCTCCGCGCGACGCCCGGTATCGACATCAATCGCGGCGGTCTCGCGCAGTCGAACGTCGTGGCGCGTGGCTTCAACAACGCGTTCAGCGGCTCGATGCTGATGCTGCAGGACTACCGCTTCTCCGGTGTCCCGTCGCTCCGCGTGAACGTGCCCTTCCTCTTCACCGGCACGAACGAAGACATCGATCGCATCGAAGTCCTCCTCGGCCCGGCGTCGGCGCTCTACGGCCCGAACAGCTCGAACGGCGTGCTGCACGTGATCACGAAGTCGCCGTTCGCCCAGCAGGGCACCACGATCAGCGTGGACGGCGGCGAGCGGTCGCTGATGCGCACGGGCATTCGCACGGCGCAGAAGATCAACGACAAGCTCGCGTTCAAGCTGTCGGGCGAGTACTTCAGCGCCCGTGACTGGGAGTACAACGACCGGTCGGAGCCGACGACGTTCCCCACCACGACGAACGTCCCGGCGTCGCGCCGCGGCGCGGTCAACCAGCGCGACTTCGACCTCGAGAAGTACACGGGTGAAGCGCGCGTGGATGTGCGGCCGGCCGAAGGGGTCGAGGCCATCACGACGGTCGGCTACTCGAAGGTGGGCAAGGGCATTGAGCTCACCGGCGCCAACGGCTCGGCGCAGATCCGCAACTGGACGTACCTCAGCGCGCAGCAGCGCTTCCGCTGGAACCGCCTTTTCGTGCAGGGCTTCCTGAACTCGAGCGACGCCGGCAACGCCAGCGCCACCGATGACAAGGGCACGTACCTGCTCCGTTCGGGGCAGCCGATCGTGGACCAGTCGCGCGTCGCCGCCGGTCAGCTCCAGCACGGCTTCGACCTCGGCAAGAAGCAGAGCTTCACGTACGGTGCGGACTACATCTGGACCAACCCGCGCACCGGCAACACGATCAACGGCCAGAACGAAGACGTCGACAACGTGACGGAGTACGGCGCCTACATCCAGTCGTCCACGAAGCCGACGGATAAGCTCGAGCTGCTCTGGTCGGCGCGTGGCGACGCCAACAACGTCATCAAGGGGCAGTTCTTCTCGCCCCGCGCGGCCATCCTGTTCAAGCCGACCAAGAACCAGAACTTCCGCGCGACGTACAACCGGGCCTTCTCGACGCCGGCGAACTTCTCGTTCTTCCTGGATCTGATCCAGTCGCCCAACGTCGGTGGCTCGGGCTTTGACGTGCGCGCCCGCGGCAATCCGCCGAAGGAAGGTTTCCAGTTCAACCGCAGCTGCGGCACCGGTAGCGCGTTCGGCAGCTACTGCATGAAGTCGGTGTACACGCAGAATGGCGCGTTCACCGGCGCCTCGGCCGCTGCGGCGTTCCCGGGCGCCATCCAGGCGCTCGCGCCGCGTCTCACGCCGTCGATCGCGGGTGGCCTCCAGGCCGCTGGTATCCCGGCCGCGCAGGCCGCCGCGCTCGCCGCCGGCATGGTGCAGTTCCTCGGCACCCGCACGCCGAGCAACGCGGACCTCGCCACGCGCGTGTCGTACATCTCGAGTGCGACCACCGCGCTTACGACCGATCAGCTCACCGACATCTCGCCGCTCGCCGCGTCGTTCAACGACACGTACGAACTCGGGTGGAAGGGGCTCATCAACGAAGGCAAGATCCGGTACGACGTGGCCGCGTGGCGCCAGCGCCGCGGTGACGTTGGCACCTCGGCCGCGCTCTCCACGCCGAACGTGTTCTTCGGCAACCCGCAGCAGCTGGGTGGGTACCTCGGCACGCAGATCGCCACGTTCCTCATCTCGCAGGGTGTGCCGCAGGCGCAGGCCGCCGGTGCCGCCGCGGCGCTCGCGAACGGCCTGACGCCGAGCGTGGCGTCGCTGCCGGTTGGCGTGGTGACCTTCAACAACGGCCAGACGCTGCCGAATGCGGTGTATGCCACGTACCTCACGTCGAAGGGCGAGATCTGGGTGACCGGCCTCGACATGGCGGCCGACGCGCAGATCAGCGACCGCCTGACGGCCGACATCGCCTTCAGCTGGCAGAACCGCGGCGTCTTCCCGTGGATCAACGGCGGCAATGGTCTCCCGCTCATGTCGAACTCGCCGCGCTCGCGCGGCTCGCTCGGCCTGCGCTACCGCAACGAGGCGAAGGCGATGGGCTTCGAGTTCCGCGGCCGTTACAACGAGGCCTACCCGGTCAACTCGGGCGTCTACGCCACCAACTTCGCCTTCCCGCTCGCCCTCGGGCAGACGGGCTATACGGTGGGCGCTTCGGGCGGTGCCGGGCGCTGCCCCACCGCGCCGACGGGCACGTTCTGCTACGAGAACGTTCCGGAAGCGGTCATCTTCGATGCCCAGGTCTCGAAGAGCTTCGAGATCGGCGGTAACCAGAAGCTGATGTGGTCGATCAACGCGCAGAACCTGTTCGACAATCGCGTCCGGACCTTCCCGGGTGTGGCCGAGATCGGTCGCATGCTCACCACGCGCCTCTCGTACAGCTTCTGATCATGGAATCGTGACGGCGCTGCGTCATCTGACGCATCGCCCGGCCGGCGCGGGGTGGTACCTTTGGGTGCCGCCCCGCGTGTCATTTCTGCCCCTGTGTGCCTGATGCCGGTGATTCTTCGCGATCCACACGCCCGCCCCGTGATCGGGCACCGAGGCAATCGGGCCCACGCGCCGGAGAACACGATTCCGTCGCTGCTCGAAGCCGTGGCCCTGGGCGTGGACGCGCTGGAGTTCGATCTGCACGTGTCCCGCGACGGCGTCCTGGTCCTGATGCACGACCCGACGCTCGATCGAACTACGGACGGCACGGGCGCGGTGGCCCAGTACACCGCCGCCGAGCTTCGCCAGTTCGACGCGGGCGCGCGTTTCACGCGCGACGGCCGAACGTTCCCGTGGCGCGGACGGGGGGCAGGCATCCCGACGTTCGACGAGGTCATCGAGTCGCTGCCGCGTGACCTCCCGCTGATCATCGAGCTCAAGACACCGGCGGCGTCGCTGTTGCTGCGTGACGCCGTTGCCCGCCACGCGCTCACCGACCGCATCATCGTGGCCGGCTTCGACCCGGAGAGCACGCGACCATTGCGCGATGCCGGCTTCTGGCTCGGCGCGAGCACGCCGGATGTCGCGCGCCTGCTCCTGCCGGCCCTGCTGCGACGCCCCGTCGCACGCCCCTGGTTCCAGGCGCTGTGCATTCCGCCCTTCTACAACGGCATCCCGGTACCGATCGCCGCGCTGGCCCGCGCCACCAAGCCCTTCGGCAACGTGACCCACGTGTGGACGGTGAATGACCCCGCCCAAGCGCAGCGCCTCTGGCGCAACGGCGTGAACGGCATCATCAGCGACGACCCCGGCCTCATCCTCGCCGCCCGCACCGGCGCCTAAACCCCCCGCCGTTCCCGCCCCACGTATACGCAGTACGTATGCGCGGTTTGTCTGCGCCGTACGTATACGCCTCTCGTCCAAAAAGCCCCGCCCGCGTTCGTTCGATGACACACGCCGCCACGATCCTGGCTATCGTGGCCGCCATGACGAAACAGCGACAGGCACTCGGGCTCCTCGGAGAGCGGATCGCGGCGAAGTGGTTGCGTCGCGATGGCTGGGCGGTCGTGGCGCATCGCTTTCGCAGCGGGCATCGCGACATCGATCTCGTTGTGCAGCGCGGCGACGAGGTGGCGTTCGTGGAAGTGAAGGCGCGGCGCGGTGACGGCTTTGGTTCCCCGGTCGAGGCGGTGCATATCCGGAAGCAGCGGGAACTGGGACGGTCGGCCCGGGTTTGGGTGGATCGCCACGGGTCGCCGGCGCTCCGGTACCGATTCGACGTGGTCGGGGTGTTGGTAATCGGTCAAAAGATCCGTATTCGCCACATTCCAGACGCATTTCCCCTCAAATGAGGCGGGCTCATGTGGACGAAATGCCCAGTTGTCCACATCGAACTTTCTTCGTACTTTATTCGGGTCTTCTTCCTGTCCGCGTTCTTCCCCAATTTTCGCGGGCCAGGGCATGGCAGGCTTCACCCCTCACGACGGCGGTTCTCATGGCGGCAACGATGACGGACGACAAGCGCAAGGCCCTGGCGCTCGCGGTCGCGCAGATCGAAAAGAGCTGTGGCAAAGGCTCGATCATGCGCTTGGGCACGGACTCCAAGGTGCGAGTGGAGTCCATCCCGACTGGAGCGATCAATCTCGATGCCGCGATCGGCGTGGGTGGTATCCCGCGCGGTCGTATCACCGAGATCTACGGCCCGGAGTCGAGCGGTAAGACCACGCTCTGCTTGCATGTGGTGGCGAACGCCCAGCGGGCGGGTGGCGTCGCGGCCTACATCGACGCGGAGCACGCGCTCGACACGGAGTACGCCAAGAAGCTGGGCGTCGACGTCGAGAACATGCTGATTTCGCAGCCCGACACCGGCGAGCAGGCGCTCGAGATCTGCGAGATCCTCGTGCGCTCGGGCGCGGTCGATGTGATCGTGATCGACTCGGTGGCGGCGCTGGTGCCGAAGGCGGAAATCGAGGGCGACATGGGCGACTCGCACGTCGGCCTGCAGGCGCGCCTCATGAGCCAGGCGCTCCGCAAGCTCACCGGTGCCATCGCCCGCTCGAAGGTCTCGGTGGTCTTTATCAATCAGCTGCGCGAAAAGATCGGCGTGATGTTCGGCAACCCCGAGACGACCACGGGTGGCAAGGCGCTCAAGTTCTACGCCTCGCTCCGTCTCGACATCCGCCGCATCGGACCGGTCAAGGAAAAGGAAGACGTCATCGGCTCGCACGTCCGCGTGAAGGTCGTGAAGAACAAGGTCGCCCCGCCGTTCAAGCAGGCGGAGTTCGACATCATGTACGCGGAAGGGATCAGCCACACCTCGCTCCTCGTCGACATCGGCGTCGAGTCGGGGATCATCGACAAGTCGGGCGCCTGGTACAGCTACGGCACCCAGCGCATCGGGCAGGGCCGCGAGAACGCCAAGCTGTTCCTCAAGGACAACCCGACGCTCATGGCCGAAGTCGAAGAGAAGGTGAAGCAGGTGTTGGGCGTGAAGAGCGGCGATGTCGCTCCGGTAGAGGAAGCGGAGGACTAACTCCTCCGCCACTCGGCGAATCAGGGCCGAGGGGGTCGCTCATGGTGGGAAGTGGTGCCCGGATCACCACGGCTCATCATGGGTCCCCTCGGCCCTCGCTGTATCCCTCCCCACCCAACCCGCCGTCCAGCTTCCGTAGTTCAGCTTCCGCCGTCCAGCTCCCGTAGTCCCAGCTTCCGCCGCCGGCCCCCGCCGTACGCCTTCCCGCCGTACGTCTTCCCGCCGTACGTCTTCCCGCCGTACGTCTTCCCGCCGTACGTCTTCCCGCAGTTCCCGCCGCCGCCGCCTCACCCCGCCCATGTCCCCAACCCTGAAGGACATCCGCGAAAGCCCCAAGCGCCCCGGCCGCTATCTCCTCTCCCTCAGCGACGGCCGGCAGCTCCTGGTGGGCGTCGCCGTGCTCGCCGACACCGGCGCGACCCGACCGGGTGTCGAACTCTCCGAGAGTGCGCTGGCCAGGCTCACCGAGGAGCACGTCATCACCGATCTGGCGGATCGTGCCCTCGACTACCTCGCCCGCGGTCGGCGGACCCGTCGTGAACTCGAACTCCGGTTGCGGAAGCGCGAGGCGACGCCGGCGCAGATCGCCGCCGCGCTCGACCGACTGGAGCAGAGCGGCGTGCTCTCCGACGAGGCCGTCGCCGAAGCCGAAGCGGCCGCGCGGTTGCGCCGCGGCGAGGCGCCGGCGCGGGTTCGGCAGCAGCTCCGGAAGAAGGGCGTCAGCGGCAAGGCGGTGCAGGACGCCATTGCCGGTGCCATCGCGCAGGATGGCTTTGACGAACGCGCCGCGTGCATGGAGGCGGCACGGAAACGGGCGCGCACCCTTAGGAACGACGATCCCGAGGCGGCACGGCGCAAGCTCCTCGGCTTCCTCCTGCGGCGCGGCTACGGTGGCGGGGTGGCCCGAGACGCCGTGCGTCAGGTATTGAGCGCCCCCAGCGAGGACTAGCAGGAGGAGCTCCCGGGGCGTCTCGGTTATATTGCCGAGATGCACGCGTCCGAAATCCGCGCCCGATTCCTGGCCTACTTCGAAAAGAACGGCCACGCCATTCGCCCGAGCTCCGCGCTCGTGCCCGCCGATGACCCCACCCTGCTGTTCACCAACGCAGGGATGGTCCAGTTCAAGAAGGTGTTTCTCGGGATGGAGGACCCGCCGGAGGGAAAGCGGCGCGCCACCACCTCGCAGAAGTGTGTCCGCGCCGGAGGTAAGCACAACGACCTCGAGCAGGTCGGCCACACCGCGCGTCACCACACCTTCTTCGAGATGCTCGGCAACTTCTCGTTCGGTGATTACTTCAAGCGCGACGCCATCAAGTTCGCGTGGGAGTTTGTCACGGAAGAGTTGAAGATTCCGCGCGAGCATCTGCGCGTCACGGTCTTCCACGAAGACGACGAAGCGCGGCAGCTGTGGAAGGAGGTCGCCAATGTGCCGGAGAACCGGATCTACGGACTCGGGGCGAAGGACAACTTCTGGCAGATGGCCGACACCGGCCCGTGCGGTCCGTGCACGGAGATCTACGTTGACCTCGCCAAGCTGGCGCCGGATTGGGCGTTCCCCAAGGATGCGCACGGCGAATGGACGAACACGGACCTCGAGGAGTACTCGCTCGACGCCTTCGTGGAAGGCGCCGAGGCGGGTCGCTTCCTCGAGATCTGGAACCTCGTCTTCATGCAGTTCGACCGGCAGGCGGATGGCACCCTGGTGCCGCTCCCCAAGCCGAGTGTCGATACCGGCGCCGGCCTTGAGCGCATCGCCGCCGTGCTGCAGGGCGTGACCAACAACTTCCACACCGATCTCTTCCGCCCGCTCATTCAGAAGGTCGAAGAGGTGGTGGGGATTCAGTATCCGTATCGCCCGGGTGTCGGACTGGGGACGGCGTTCGGCAAGGACGGCAAGGAGATCGATCCCGCGTCGTTCCGGGTCCTCGCGGACCATGCCCGCGCGGTGGGCTTCCTGCTCGCGGATGGCGTCTTCCCGAGCAACGACGGGCGCGGCTACGTGCTGCGTCGCATTCTCCGTCGCGCGGTGCGTCATGCGTGGTTGCTCGGCCGCCGCGAGCCGACGCTCGTGCACGTGGTCGATGTGCTCATCGACACGATGCGCGATCTGTATCCCGAGCTACACGTCCGTCGCAAGCACATCCTTGAGACGACGCGCGCCGAGGAGGAGCGCTTCCTGGCAACGATCGATGCGGGGATGACGCGCTTCGATGAACTCGCGCCCGAAGGATCCACGCAGGGGTCGACGCACATGCGCGGGTCGATCAGCGGTGACGATGCGTTCCGTCTCTACGATACGTTCGGCTTCCCGATCGATCTGACGGAGCTCATGGCGCGCGAGCGCGGCTACCTCGTGGATATCGCCGGCTTTGAACAGGCGCTCGCAGCGCAGCGGAAGCAGTCGCAGGACGAGCGGAAGTCCAAGCAGATCACGGTGGCCGCCGACGACTTCGCCGATCCCACGCAGTGGACGCACGACCAGCAGCATGCGGCCGGCCTCGGCCGATTCGTGGGATACGAGACGACGCACACCGAGACGGTGGTCACCGCCGTGCGCCAGCTCCCGGATGGCCGCGTGGCGGTCATGCTGCGCGAGACGCCCTTCTATGCCGAATCCGGCGGACAGGTGAGCGATCACGGCACCATCGCCGGCGAGGGGTGGAGCGTCGCGGTGAACGAGGTGCGCAAGATCGATGGGCGCATCGCCGCGATCGGGACGCCGTCGGGTGAGATCACCTTCGGGAAGGCCAAGGCCGTGGTCCCGCGCGATCGTCGTCACGACACCGAGCGCAATCACACGGCCACCCACCTGCTGCATGCGGCGCTCCGGAAGCATCTGGGCGAACATGTGCATCAGGCCGGCTCGCTCGTGGCTCCCGATCGTCTGCGCTTTGACTTCACGCATCATGGCCCCGTGACCGGCGAGCAGCTGGCCGCGATCGAGGCCGAGGTAAACGCAGGGGTCTGGACGGCGGCGCCCGTGAACACGAAGGAAGAAGCCTACGCCGACGCGGTGGCGCGTGGCGCGATGGCGCTCTTCGGCGAGAAGTACGGGGACGTCGTGCGCGTCGTGGAGATTCCGAGCCTTTCGGTCGAGCTCTGCGGCGGGACGCACGTGCGCAACACGGCCGAGATCGGCCTGCTGCGCATCGTGTCCGAAAGCGGCGTCGCGGCCGGCGTGCGCCGCATCGAGGCGGTGACCGGGCCCCGCGCCTTCCAGTTCCTCGCCGAGCGTGAGAAGGCGCTGCTGCAGGTGGCCAGCCGTCTCAAGGTCCCCATGGCGGGCTATACCAGCGGCGCCGAGCAGATCGAGAAGAAGCTCGACGGCCTGCTCGAAGAGCGGAAGCAGCTGGAGAAGCGCCTCGACGAGGCGATGCGCGGCGGGGCGACGGGTGGTGGGCTCGCCCAGCAGTTGGTCGCCGCCGCGTCGGACGCCGGTGGGGTGCGTCTGGTAGTCTCGAAGGTGGATGTGGCCGACGTGAAGGCGCTGCAGGCGCTCGGCGACGCGGTGCGTGAGGCCCTCGGCAGCGGCGTCGCCGTGCTGGGCGCGTCGCTCGCCGATGGGAAAGGCGCGCTCCTCGCTGTGGCGACCGACGACGTGCGCGATCGTGGCCTTCGGGCCGACGCGATCGTACGCGACGTGGCGGCGACCGTCGGCGGTCGTGGCGGTGGCAAGCCGCACATGGCGCAGGCGGGGGTCGAAGCGGCGCAGGTTGAAGCGGCGCTCGCGTCGACCGTGGGCGTTGTCACCAAGCTGGCTGGCACGTGACGGCCATGCCGACCAGTACGGCGCAGACCGTGGGCGAGTGGATCGATCGGATCGAGCCCGCGCCGCCCACGGCGCTGCACGCGCGGCTCCGGGATCTGCTGGCGCCCGCGGTCGCGCGCCCCGTGGTCGACGTGCCGGAGGCGTGTCTCGAGGCCGGTGAGCAGCTGCTGGATGCCCTGCTGGCGAGTGGCTCCACCTCGCGCGATACCGCCCTCGACCTGCTCGCCGTGGACTCGCTCGTGACCTACGCCTTTCAAGCAGCGGCCGACGATCCGTCGCAGATGGAAGCCCGCGCGGCCCGAGCGATGGCCCGGATTGCCGCGATTCCCGGAGCCATGCGGGGGTGATTCACCTCCGGCGAGGGTGCTGACATGATCGACGTGCACACGCACCTGCTGCCAGGCGTCGATGATGGGTCCCCTTCATTCGACGTCTCGCTTCCCGTACTCGAACGCTTTGTCGGACAAGGCGTTGAGGTGCTCGTCTGCACGCCGCACTTGAATGCGAGTCAGGCGGCGAACGCGCCCTGGGAAAGTCATCGCGCGCTCTTCGACGAGCTCAAGGCGCGCGCGCCGAAGGGCATCACGCTCAAGCTTGGCTGGGAGATCATGCTCGATTCGCCGGGCGTGGATCTCACGGCGCCGTATCTCGCACTGGAGGGGTCGCGTGCCCTCCTCGTGGAGTTCACCCGTGGCGGTCTGCCGCCGGGCGCGACCAACGAACTGCGGCGGATTACCCGCATGGGGCGCACCCCCATGCTGGCGCATCCGGAGCGGTACTTCGGTTGCACCCTCGAGCTCGTCCGCGAGTGGCGCAAGATCGGGGTGGTGATCCAGACGGATGCCTCGGTCCTGATGGGCCGCGGCGTGCCGTCCGAGCTCGCGCGCGACATGCTCGCCGAGGGGCTCATCGATATCCTCGCTTCGGACAATCACGGCGATCACCGCTCACTGGGGGCGGCGCGCGACTGGCTCCTGGAGCGCGGCGGGGCGGAGCAGGCGGAACTGTTGCTGCACGCCAATGCCGAGGCGGTGTTGCACGACGAAGACCCGATGCCGGTGCCGCCGCTCAAGCGCGGTGTGCTCGGCGCCGTGAAGAAGTGGTTCGGCCGCGGCTGATGCCCAGGTGCCGGCGGCCGTCGCCTTTCCCTGACGATTTCCGATGACGACCTCACACGATCCGACCGCGGTCGCGCCAATCCTTGGCGCCCTGCGCGAACTGGCAGACACCGCCACCCGCACCGCCGCGCAGCTCGAGCAGGATCTGGGCGCCGCGCTGGCGATGGTGCAGGCCACCGTGGCCCGCGGCGGTACGATCTTCTTCTGCGGCAATGGCGGGTCGGCTGCCGATGCGCAGCACCTCGCCACCGAGTACGTCGTGCGGTACATGCGGAATCGTCGTCCGTATCCGGCGGTGGCCCTGACGACCGACTCCTCGCTGCTGACCGCGACCGGGAATGACTTCGGGTTCGATCACATCTTCGAACGCCAAGTGCAAGCGCTGGCAAGAGTTGGCGACCTGCTGGTCATCCACTCCACGAGCGGCAATTCGCCGAATGTGCTGCTCGCGGCCGATGCGGCGCGCGAGAAAGGCGTCGCGGTGCTCGCGTTGTCGGCCAAGGATGGCGGTGCCCTGAAGGCAAAGGCGGACCTGTGTCTCGTCGTGCCCACGACGCGCACCGATCGGGCGCAGGAACTCCACTTGTGCATTCAGCACGCCATCTGTGATGCCATCGAGGCCACGCTATGATCAACCTCTCGGGAAAGGTCGCGCTCGTCACCGGCGGCGCCCGCGGCATTGGCGCGGCGTGTGCGCGCCTGCTGGCCCAGGCTGGCTGCGACGTGGGGATCGCGTACCGTTCGCGCGACGCCGAAGCGGACGCCGTGCTGGCGGAGATCGGTGCCGCCGGTCGGCGCGGCTTTGCGTACAAGGGAGACCTGTCGACCCGCTCGGCCAATGACGCCTTTGTGCAGGAGGCCGTCGCGCAGTTCGGCCGCGTGGACATCTTCGTCGGCAATTCGGGTATCTGGCCGGACATCCCGGTGTCCGTGCGCGACCTCGATGATGATCGCTGGCGCCAGACGCTGGCCACGAACGTGGACGGGATGTTCTTTGGCGCCCGCGCAGCGATCCGCCACATGCCGAATGGTGGTCGGCTGATCTTCATCTCGAGTACCGCCGGGCAGCGTGGGGAGGCCGGGCACGCCGATTACGCCGCGTCCAAGGGCGCCATGATCTCGTTCGTGAAGTCGATGGCGGTGGAGGTCGGCCCGCGTGACATCACGGTGAATAGCGTCGCGCCGGGTTGGGTGGATACCGAAGCGGTGGCACGCCCCTTCGCCGGCGAGGGCGTGGAGCGCATTGCCGCGAACATCCCGCTGGGCCGGGTCGCCTCCCCGATGGACATCGCGGGGCCGGTGCTCTTCCTGGCGAGTCCCTTGGCCCGTCACGTGACCGGGGAGATCCTGAACGTGAACGGCGGGAGCGTGCTCTGCGGCTGACCGACAGCCAGGCGCGCGCCCTGCGGCCGCCGGGCACCGTCATCGAGATCGCGCGGACCTTACAGGACGCGGGATTCGAGGCCTGGTGCGTGGGCGGAGCCGTGCGCGATGCCTTGCTGGGGCTGGCCCATCTCGACTGGGACCTGGCCACGTCGGCCACGCCAACGGAGGTCCGCAAGCTGTTTCGCCGCACCGTACCGGTGGGGATCGAATTCGGGACGATTGGCGTGCTCGATCGCGACGGCCGCATGCATGAGGTCACGACCTTTCGCCACGATGTCCAGACCGACGGACGCCACGCGGTAGTCGCATTCGGCGCGTCGCTCGATGAGGATCTGGCACGGCGTGACTTCACCATCAACGCCATCGCGTACGATCCCATCGCGAAGACGCTGCGCGATCCGTTCGACGGGCAGGGCGACCTCGCGCGCGGGGTCGTGCGCGCGGTGGGCGTCGCGGACGAACGCATGCGCGAGGATCGGTTGCGGGCCCTGCGGGCCATCCGGTTCGCGTCGCGGTTCGGTTTCTCCCTCGACGACCACACGTGGGCGGCGATCGTGGCCAGCGCGCCGTTCCTGACCCGGCTCTCGCCGGAGCGCGTGAAGCAGGAACTCGAGAAGACCATGGAACAGGCGCCGGCGCCCTCGGTGGCCTTTGCGCGATGGCGCGACGCCGGCGCCTTCACCGCGCTCATCCCGGCGCTCGCTGCGGTGACCGACGGGGATCTCGCGGCCATCGATGCGCTGCCGCGGCCAACGCTGCCGGCGCGGCCGCTGCGCCTGCCACTGCGGATCGCCGCGCTCTTCAGCGCGCTCAACGGCCGCGACGCCGAGGCGGCCCTGCGCGCCCTGCGTTTCTCCAACCAGCAGATCACGGTGGTGTCGAGTCTCGTCGAGCGGTGGGATCGGCACGGAGCGGAGCTCACACAGCGTCTTCGCACGCAGCAACTTCCCGACGATGCGGCCCTGCGCCGGCTCGCCGCGTCGGTGGGACGCCTGCGTGTGGCCGGCTTCGTTCGACTGGCCGCAGCCCGGTGGGCGCACGATGCCGCCATCCCGCCGGCCCTCGTGCGCACGCTCTATCGACGTTTGACGGCGATTGCCTTCCGCGATCCCATCGAGATCGCGGACTTGGCCGTCGACGGTGACGACCTCCGGCGCGCCGGCGTCGGTCCCGGGCCGGCGCTCGGCCGGATACTCCAGCAGCTGGTGGACTGGGTGGTCGAGGACCCGGCGCGGAATGCGCCCGAGCGGCTGCTCGCGCAGGTCCAGATCCTGCAGCGGACCGCGGGATGACCGCGCTCGAGGCCGGATCGGTGGAGCTCGCGCGCTTTGCGGTGCGTCCGGAGTGGTTCGTGTGTGGCATGCACGCCGGTATGCACTGCATCCAGGCGTGGGCGCCGGCCGAGCGCATCGTCGAGCATTTGCACGCGCTTGCCGCGCATCTGGCCAGCGTCGACGACGACACGGTGGACGTCTTCGTGCATGACCACCGAAGTGCCCGCCGATGGGCTGGTGCCCGGATCCCCCTCACCGACGTGCGTGATGCGGTGAGCCGCATCCGGCTGCCGCTGGCCGCGTACGGTGAGGTGGAGTTGAGTATGGCCACCGCCACGGATCAGCTGGTGCTGGCGCCCGCTCTGCTGCTGGTCGTGTATGCCACGACGCCGCGCTGGCCCTTTCTCTGCGAGGCCCTCGGCCTGGTCCAACGCGACACGGTGCCCGCACCGACGTGGGGGACCGTGGCGGATCACGCGGCGCAGTCGCGCCCAGGTGATGCGGATGCACGTACGCCGCTGGTCGCGGCGCTGGAATCGTTCGCCGAGCGGCTGGGGCTGATGGCGGTGGTCGAATGAGTAAGCCCACGCGTCCGACGGGACCCTCGCTCTTCTCCTCGCGGGTGCCCGAGCCGTTGGCGGCGCGGCTGCGTCCGCGTACGCTCGAGGAGTACCTCGGGCAAAAGCATCTCCTCGCGCCGGGGATGCCGCTCCGCGAAGCGCTCGCGCGCGGTGTGGTGGATTCGATGGTCTTCTGGGGCCCACCGGGCGTGGGCAAGACGACCCTCGCTCGGTTGCTGGCGCAGAGTGTGGACGCCCAGTTCGTGAGTTTCTCGGCGGTGAGCGACGGCGTCGCGCGGGTGCGCGAGATCGTGGCGGAAGCGCAGGATCGTCGCGATCGTGGCCGTGGCACCATCTTGTTCGTTGACGAGATCCATCGATTCAATCGCGCGCAACAGGATGCCTTCCTGCCGCACGTCGAGGCGGGAACGGTCATTCTCATCGGCGCGACCACCGAGAATCCGAGCTTTGCCCTGACCGGAGCACTGCTCTCGCGCCTGCGAGTGATGGTGCTCGAGGCGATCCCCACCGAAGAGCTCGAGGCGCTGATCGATCGCGCCCTCACCGACGAGGATCGCGGCCTCGGTGCGCGAGATCTGCGCATCACCGCTGAGGCGAAGCATGTGCTCGCCGAGAGTGCGGACGGCGACGCACGCAAGCTCTTGGGAGTGCTTGAGGCCGCGGCGGCGCTCATGGACGACCACGCCGAGTTGACCACCGCGCAGGTCGAAGCGGCGATGCAGTATCGGGCGCCGCGGTACGACAAGTCGGGTGAGGAGCACTACAACCTCATCTCCGCGCTGCACAAGGCACTTCGCGGGAGCGATCCGCAGGGCGCGCTGTACTGGTTGGCGCGGATGATTCAGGGCGGCGAAGATCCACGCTACATCGCGCGACGCATGATCCGGATGGCCACCGAGGACGTCGGGCTGGCCGATCCGCAGGCGCTCAGCGTGGCGATGACGGCCGCGCAGACCTACGAGCGCCTCGGGTCACCGGAGGGAGAGCTCGCGCTCGCCGAGGCCGCGGTGTATCTGGCCACGGCGCCGAAGTCCGCCCGCGTCTACGAGGCCTGGAAGGCCGCCATGGATGTGGCGCGCGACACACCCGCGGCGCCCGTCCCCATGCATCTGCGGAACGCCCCGACCTCGCTCATGAAGGAACTCGGCAATGGCGACGGGTACCAATACGCGCACGCTGTGCCGGAGGCATATATCCCGCAGTCGTACCTACCCACCGTCCTGGGCGATGTGACGTTCTACGAACCCGGCCCGTTCGGATTCGAGAAGGACATTGCCCGCCGCTTGAGCTGGTGGGCGTCGTTGCGCGCCAAGGCGGAAGGGCGCAGCGACGATCACGCAGCATCGGACCATCGTTCTCAGGGAGACGAATCATGAAGGCTGTCTCGTCCATCTTCGCCGCAGGGCGTCGCCGCTGGCTGCGCACCAGTGTGGTCGCCGGTACGGTGCTGTTCGCGGGCTGCGCCACGCTCGGTCGCGCGTCGTTCAAGGAGCCGGTGGTGACGCTCAAGGAAGTGACTGTCACCGGGCTCGGCCTCACCGGCGGGAGCGTCGATGTGGTGCTGTCGGTGTATAACCCGAATGGCTACAAGCTCGATGCGCTCAAGATGACGTATCTGGTTGACGTCGACTCCGTGAAGCTCGGCAGTGGCGCGCTCGACAGCCGGTTCGTCGTGCCCAAGAACGATTCGTCGGTCGTGCGGCTGCCGGTGAGCTTCACCTACGCCGGTATCGGCCAGGCCGGCCGGGCGCTCCTGCAAAAGGGGCAGGTGAACTACCGGGTGCGCGGCGATTTCACGGTGGCGACGCCGCTGGGCAACTTTACCCGTCCGTACGACCGGACCGGGCGCTACTCTTCAGTGGCGGGCAACGGGCGCTGAGGCGCCCACCCCCGCCTTCATGCAGGCTTCGCTGGACGCATCTCCGGACCGGTTCCCATCAGTCGCGATATCATCTCTCTGACGCCGCCCATCGAGCGGGCCATCCTCGTCAGCGCCCCGTTCAAGCGGAGCATGGCGAAGCACTTCGTGGAGGAACATCTCGAAGAGCTCGGCCGACTCACGGATACCGCCGGCGCCGTGGTGGTGGGTCACGTCACCCAGCAGCTGGATCGCCCCAATCCGAGCACCTATCTCGGCAGCGGCAAGGTGGAAGAGCTCAAAGTGCGCATTCAGGAGCTCGGTGCCACCCTCGTCATCTTCGACGATGAGCTGACGCCGGCGCAGGGCAAGAATGTCGAGCAGATCGTGGGGACCCGCGTGATGGATCGTGCGGAACTCATCCTCGACATCTTCGCCACGCGCGCGCGCTCCAGCGAGGCGCGCATGCAGGTCGAGCTCGCGCAGCTGGAATACATGCTGCCGCGCCTGACGCGCATGTGGACGCACCTCGAGAAGATGCGGGGTGGCATCGGTATGCGCGGCCCGGGTGAAACGCAGCTCGAAACCGACCGACGGCTCATTCAGCACCGCATCCGCGTGCTCAAGGAGCGGCTGGCTGATGTGGAACGGGCGCGCGAGATCCAGCGCCAGGGGCGGCGCACGCACTTTCGCGTGGCGCTGGTCGGGTACACCAACGCCGGGAAGTCGTCGGTCCTGCGGGCGATGGCGGCTGATCAGTTGGTATTTGTAGAAGACCGACTGTTCGCCACGCTCGATCCGCTCACCCGTGAGGTCGAGATCGGGGATGGGTACACGGCGTTGCTCACCGACACGGTGGGTTTCATTCGGAAGCTGCCGCACCATCTGGTGGCGTCGTTCCGCGCGACGCTCAGCGAAGCCCGTGAGGCCGATCTGCTCCTGCATGTGATCGACGCGAGTCACCCCGCGTGGGAGGAGCAGCGCGACGTGGTGGACGGCGTGCTCACGGAGTTGGGGCTGCACGATCGGCCGCTCTTGTACGTGATGAACAAGATGGATGCGGTACCCGCCGACATGCTCGAGGCCGTGCGCGCGCGGGTGGCGAATCTGATGCCGAACTCGCTGTTCGTGTCGGCGCTGGCGCCCGACGGCCTCGAACCGCTCAAGACCGCGCTGCGCGATGCGCTGCGCAATGAACGGCCGGTGCTCGAAGTGCGTATCCCGGCATCGAACGGGCGCCTCATCGCCGAGGTGCACCGTGACGGCGAAGTGCTGGAGCAGGAGCACGACGACGACGTCATCGTGATCAAGGCGCGGCTGGATGAGCGGGCGATTGGTCGGCTGCGTCAGCACGGCGCGCGGGTGACGGTCACCAAGGGCGTGACGCGGCCGCACTCGGTGGCCACCGCTGAGGTCCCGCTGCCGTAGGCGCCGCTCGCCTCACCGAAACGCAAACGGCCGGGCATCCCGAGGGATGTCCGGCCGTTCCGTGTGTACCGAGTGGGCGCGCAGGGACTCGAACCCCGGACCTCTGCTGTGTGAAAGCAGCGCTCTAACCAGCTGAGCTACGCGCCCGTCGAACTCCGCCCATGCGCTGGGCGGATCGAAAACGTAACGGCGTGCCGCAGATGGGGGAACCCCCCAGTCCGCTCCGGTGCCGAAAACGAACGCCCCGGCCGCGGCATCCGCCGAGGGCGGAGCGCCAGGGCCGGGGCAGTGGTCCGGGTGGGACTTGAACCCACGATCGATCGATTATGAGTCGACTGCTTTAACCGACTAAGCTACCGGACCGTACCGCATACGGGACCGCGCTGGGTGCGCCCGCAGTTGTCACAGTATGGCGTCATTCCCGGACGGGCGCGAGCCCACCGCCGTCACATCAGGTGGCACGCTAGGTGGCACTCTGATGCAGGTCGAACGCCTCGAGCACTTCGTCGGCCGAGACGGTCGCGGCGCCCAGCTTCCCGACCTCGACCCCGGCGGCGTAGTTGGCGATCACCGCGGCTTCGAGCGCGGTGGCACCGGCGGCAAGCATCGTGGCGAGATACGCGGTCACGGTGTCGCCCGCACCCACGACGTCGTACACCTCGCGCGCGGTGGTGGGTACACGGTGTACCCCGCCGTCGGGCGAGACGA
The DNA here is from genome assembly GCA_019752115.1 of Gemmatimonadaceae bacterium. Lineage (NCBI taxonomy): Bacteria > Pseudomonadati > Gemmatimonadota > Gemmatimonadia > Gemmatimonadales > Gemmatimonadaceae > Gemmatimonadaceae bacterium. The sequence goes on along the minus strand of JAIEMN010000018.1, from coordinate 58,051 downwards.
GCGCCATGCCGCGCTCGCCGAGCGTAAGCAGCAGGTGCTCGACGCCCAGGCGACGGAAGGTCTCCGGCAGCGCCGCCGGCGAATCGAGATCCACCGCCGCGCCGAGCGCACTCTCCAACTCACGCCGGTTCGGCTTGAACACGGTGGCGCCCCGATACGCGAAGAAGTTGCGGAACTTGGGATCCACGACGATCGGGAGGCCGCGCGCGCGCGCCAGGGCGATCGCCCCTTCGATGACCGCGGGAACGAGCACGCCCTTGTTGTAGTCTTCGAACACGAGCGCGGTCGCGTCGGGGAGCGCGCGCGCAATCGCCTCGAGCACCCGCGCCACGTCGTCGGACGACAGGTCGGCGTCGTCCTCCTCATCGAACCGAACCAACTGCTGCGAACGGGCCATCACCCGCGTCTTGGTCGTCGTGGGGCGATCCACGGCCACGAGCGAGCGGGCATGCATGCCGCCTGACGTGAGGCGTTCACGCAGCGTATGTCCAGGGAGGTCATCGCCGATGACGGCGACGAGGTCGCAGCCCGCCCCGAGCGCCGCGACGTTCTGTGCCACATTCGCGGCGCCCCCGAGGGCCAGTTTCCGGTCACGTACGCGGACCACCGGCACCGGCGCTTCTGGGGAGATGCGATCCACGTCACCACGCAGATACACATCGAGCATCGCGTCACCCACGATCACGACATGCTGTGAACGGGCGGCGGCCAGGAGGGCCTGGAGCCGTGCCCGGGAAATCCAGGAAGTCATGCGCGGAAGCTACATCCACCGGGGGGCTCCGCGCATTACCTTGGCCCCGTGACCACACTTCGCGCCGACACGCCGCCGCCAGCTGCACACCGGGCCACCTCACCGATGCTGGTGTTGGCGCTGTCGCTGGTGGGCATCTCGCTCGCGGCGCCCCTCATCCGGCTGTCCACCGCCGATGCACTCGTGATCGCGACCTGGCGGCTCGGCTTCTCGATGCTGATCGTGGGCGGCGCGCTGTTCATCGGTCGCGGCTGGCGCGAGTACGCCGGGTTGCGGGCCAGCGAGTATGCCTTCGCGCTCGGGGCGGGCGTCCTGCTCGCGCTCCACTTCTGGGCGTTCAATGCGTCGTTGCGCTACACCAGCGTGGCGGCATCGGTCGCCCTCGTGAATCTCCAACCGGTGCTGATCGCCGCGGCCTCTGCGCTCTGGTTGTCGGAGCCGCCGTCGCGTCGGCAATGGATCGGCGTCGCCATCGCGGTGGTCGGGGCCCTCGTGGTCGGCGCCGCCGATGTGCCGGGCGGGTTGGGCGGCTTGCAGGCGGCCCTGGTGGGCGGCGGATCGCGCGCCCTCTTTGGCGACCTGTTGGCGCTCATCGGGGCGGTCACGGCGGCGGGTTATTACCTGATCGGGCGACGCCTCCGGCGCCGACTGGGGCTCTGGCCCTACGTGGCACTGGTCTATGGCGCGGCCTTCGTCACCTGCGTCGCGCTGGCGCTCCTCACGCATCGCCCGCTCGCGCCGCAGCTCCCACGCGAACTGGCCATCTTCGCCGGTCTGGCTATCGGGCCCATGCTCCTGGGGCACACGGGGATGAATTGGGCGCTCGGGCACCTGCCGGCGTTCGTGGTCAACCTGACCACGTTGGGAGAGCCGGTGGGGGCCACGCTGCTGGCGGCCCTCCTGCCGGGGATTCACGAGGTGCCCGGGGCGCTGACCCTGGGGGGCGGCGTCCTGGTGCTGGGTGGGGTGCTGCTGGCGGCCCGGAAGTAGCGGCGGGGCCGGCGACCGGTGTACGCCGGGGAGGGATTATCTTCCCTCCGTGTGGATTCCTGACTTTCTCTCGCCGGCAGGCCAATCGGTCGGCCATGGCTTCCGGGCCCCCCTCGAACCGCGCTCGCTCGACGTCCTGGTGACCCGCAGCGGGGCGGTGGAATCACGCCATCGCGTGCATGCGGCGGTCGTGGACGCGGCGGGTACGATGCTCGCCGGCGCGCGCGATCCCGAACTCAGTGTCTGGTGGCGCTCCTGCGCCAAGCCGTTCCAGGTGATGCCGCTCCTGCGGAGCGGCGGATTCGATGCCTTGCAGTGGGACGTCGCGCAGCTGGCGCTTGCCTGTGCCTCGCACGGGGGCGAGCCGGAGCATGTGGCCATTGCGCAGGGCATGTTAGCCACGCTGGACCTCGAGGAAGGGGATCTGGCCTGCGGACCGCACGAGCCGCTCGCCTCGCGCGGCGCGCGCCTGCTGGCGCAGGCCGGGGAACGTCCGACGCGCTTGCACAACAACTGCTCCGGCAAACATGCGGCCATGCTGGCCCGGGCCCGGCAGATCGGCGCGCCCACGGCCGGGTACGAGACTCCCGCGCATGCGGTGCAGCAGGACTGCCTCGACGCCGTCGCTGAGTGGGCGGCGCTGCCGAGCCCCGAGATCGGGGTTGGGGTGGATGGCTGTGGCGTGTCGGTCTTTCGCCTCCCGCTCGCCAACATGGCCTTCTCGTATGCGCGGCTCGTGCACGCCGCCGCGCAGGGCGATACGCCGGCGCGGCGCGTCGTCAGTGCGATGACCGCGCAGCCGTTCCTGGTGGGGGGCACCGATCGGTTCGATACCGTGCTGATGGACGCCTGCGGTGGGAATGTCGTCTGCAAGATCGGCGCGGAGGGCGTGCACACCTTTGCCATCGTCGATCGCGCGATCGGCTTCGCCATCAAGGTCGAGGACGGCACGCCGCGCGCCCAGTATCCGGCCGTGTTGGCACTGCTCGACGCCTATGGCGCGCTCCCGGATCCCCTTCCCGATGCGTTGCGGGAGTACATCCGGCGCAGCATCCGGAACACCCGCGGCGAAGCCGTCGGATCCATCGTCGTGGGCGATCTCGATGTGGGCGACCGCCTGGAGCTCACGGCGTGAGCGAGACCGCACCGGTGGCCGATGCGCGCGAGACCGCGGCCGCGCGTTCGAATGACCCCACGCGCGTCGATTCGATGACGCACGACGCCGCGGCCGGCATTACGCTCAGCGTGTGGGATGCGGAAACGGCGGCGCTGGTCACGCTCGCGGCGTTGCTCGCCGGGGGTAGCGAGGCGCAGGTGCGCGAGCAGCTCGCGGTGGCCGCCGCCGGGGTTCGCCCCGAGTGGGTCGAGGAAGTGATTCTGCAGACGTACCTCTTTGCCGGCTTTCCGCGGGCGCTCAATGCGGCGCGCGAATGGCGGCGCATCTCCGGGCGACCGGCACCGGACGTCGATCCGCACGCGATCGACGAACCGGCCCGCCGACGGACGGAGGGGGAAGCCACCTGTGCCACGGTCTACGGGCGCTTCTACGATCGGCTGCGCGTCAACATTCGCGACCTGCATCCCGCGCTCGATCAGTGGATGATCGAGGAAGGCTACGGCAAGGTGCTTTCACGCACGCCGCTCGATCTCGCCCGTCGCGAACTGTGCATCGTCGCGGCCTGTGCGATCGCGCGGCAGGATCGCCAGCTGCACTCGCATCTGCACGGCGCGTTGCATGCCGGGGCGGCCCCGGCGGTCGTCTCGGCGGCCCTCGATGCCGTGGCCCCGTTTCTCGAGCAGGATGAGGTCAAGCGCGCCCACGGGCTGTGGGCGCGGGTGTTGGGCAAGTAGGCGCCGCATGCGCCGCGGTGGCCGTCCGCGTCACCGGGCGTTGCACTCTTCGTTGCACCGTTCGTTCATTCAACTCCAGGTTCCATGTTTGTAGATCGCGTCCTCGTGAAAGTCGAAGCCGGCACCGGTGGATCGGGACAGACGTCCTTCCGCCGCGAGAAGTACGTGCCGCTGGGCGGCCCCGATGGCGGCGATGGCGGCCGCGGCGGTGATGTCATCGTGCGCGCCGACCGGAACCTCGCCACGCTCCTCGATTACACCTATCGCGACAAGTGGGCGGCCGAACGCGGCCAGCACGGCGAAGGATCGAACCGGACGGGCAAGTCCGGCGCCGACATCATTCTGCCCGTGCCGCCGGGCACGGTCATTCGCGATGCCGACACGAACGAACTCCTCGGCGAAGTGCTCGAGGAGGGCGACTCCGTGCTCGTGGCCAAGGGCGGGCGCGGCGGCAAGGGGAACGCCTTCTTCGTCACCGCCACGCATCAGGCGCCACGCGAGTGGCAGCCCGGTGAAGAAGGGGAAGCACGCACCCTCGAGCTCGAGCTCAAGCTCATCGCCGACGTCGGGCTCGTGGGCCAGCCGAATGCCGGCAAGAGCACGCTGCTCTCCGTCATCTCCGCGGCGCGCCCTAAAATCGCCGACTATCCGTTCACGACGCTCTCGCCCAATCTCGGCGTGGTGCCACTGAGCGACCATCGCACCTTCGTGGTAGCTGATATCCCGGGGATCATCGAAGGGGCGCACGAAGGGAAGGGGCTCGGGCTGCAGTTCCTGCGGCATATCGAACGCACGCGGTTGCTGGCCTTCATGATCCCGATCGACGCGATGGACTGGCAAGCCGAGCTCGATCAGCTGCGCCACGAAGTGGCCGCGTACTCGGAGGAGCTCGCGAAGAAGCCCTTCTGTGTGGTCTTCTCCAAGCTCGATCTGCTCGGCGAGCACTATGTCCCCGAGGTCGAGGCCCCGGGCGCGTTCGGCATGTTCTCGATCAGTGCGGCCGGGCGCATGGGCCTCGATGCGCTGCTCGATGCGTGGTGGCGCCAGCTGCTCGCCATGCGCGCCGCGGCGGAAAAGGTCGAGAAGGATGCTCAGCTCCTTCCCTGAGCATCGGGCCATGCGGGTGCTGGAAGTCGCCGCCGATGATGCGGCGTATCCCGTCGCGTTTCGGGAGCTCGCCGATCCTCCGGCGCGCATCTACACACGCGGCACATTCGCCGTGGCCGAACCGCCGGCGGTGGCGATCGTCGGCACGCGCAACGCCACCAGCTATGGCATGCGCATGGCGCAGTCGCTCGCCTCGGCGTGTGCGCACGCTGGCATCTGCGTGGTGAGTGGACTCGCCCGCGGGATCGACGGCGCCGCCCACGACGCGGCGCTCGCCGCGGATGGGCGCACCGTCGCGGTACTGGGCACGGGCCCCGATGTCCCGTATCCGCCGCGGCATCGCGCGTTGCAGGAGCGGATTGCCGCGCAGGGTTTGCTGATCAGCGAGTTTCCACCGGGGAGCACGGGCCACGGGGGGGCGTTTCCGCAGCGGAATCGCCTGATCGCCGCCCTGGCCCAGGTCACCGTCGTGGTGGAGGCACCGGAGAAGAGCGGCGCACTGTACACCGCCACGTATGCGGCGGAGCTCAGTCGGCGGCTCGCGATCGTCCCCAACGCGGTGGACGTGCCGCAGGCCCGGGGCAGTAACGCCCTCATGCGCTCCCACAACGCGACGCCGATTCTCAGCACGGACGACCTCCTCGCGCTGTTCGATATCGACGCGCGCCCGCCACACGGCCCGGTGGTGAACGGCGACGCGGCGCTGGTGTGGGACGCCATCATGCTCGGCGCTGATACGCCCCGCCTCATCGCCGAACGCACGGGGCTCGCCCTCGCGGCCATTCAGGGAGCCCTCGGCCTCCTCGAAATCGACGGACTCGTGCACTTCGACGCTGCCGGCCGCATTCGTTCGGCGCTCGCCTGAACGCCGCCGTGTCTGCCACGCGCCACCTGTACGTGCACGTGCCGTTCTGTGCGCGGCGGTGCAGCTACTGCGACTTCTCCATTGCCGTCCGTCGCGAGGTGCCGCGGCGCGCCTTCGCAGAGGCGATTGGTCAGGAGTGCACCCGCCGCGGCATTCGTGAGCAGAGCGGTGAGCTGACCACCGTGTATCTCGGCGGCGGTACCCCCTCACGACTCGGCGCCGACGGCGTCGCCGCGCTCCTCGATGCCCTCCGGGAGCACGTCGCGTGGGGGGGCGATGGCGAGGTCACGCTGGAGGCCAATCCGGAGGATGTCACGCCGGCGGCGGTGCGCGCCTGGCGCGTCGCGGGCATCAACCGGATCAGCCTCGGCACGCAGAGCTTCGATGATCGCGTGCTGCAGTGGATGCATCGGGTCCACGATGCGGAGGGCGCGCGGCGAGCGGTGGACGCGATACGCGCGGGCGGCATCGAAGACCTGTCGCTCGACCTGATCTTCGCCACGCCGGAGGGTATCGACCGCGCGTGGGACAGCGAGCTCGACGCGCTCATCGCCCTCGCGCCCACGCACGTGTCGCTGTATGGGCTGACCATTGAGTCACACACCCCGCTCGGTCGATGGCATGCGCGCGGTGCCGTTACCGAAGCGAGCGAGGCCCGGTACGAACAGGAGTTCCTGCGCGCGCATGAGCGGCTCGCCCAGGCCGGCTACGAGCACTACGAAGTGTCGAACTACGCCCGTCCGGGACATCGCGCCGTGCACAACAGTGCCTACTGGACGGGCGCGCCTTACTTGGGCCTGGGCCCAAGCGCGCATGGCTTCGATGGCAGCGTTCGCCGTTCGAATATCGAGGCGTATGCCGCCTGGGCGGCGGCGCTCGAGCGGGGGGAGGATCCGCTCGGCAGCAGCGAGCGCCTCACGACGGACAATCGCCTCGCCGAAGCGGTGTATCTCGGGTTGCGAACCGTCAGCGGGCTGGCCGTGACCGATCGCGAGCGGGCGCACGTCGCGCGCTGGCGCGAGGCCGGTTGGGTAACCGTTCGTGAGGACGCGGATGGCGCACGGCTCGTCTGCACGGCGACCGGCTGGTTGCGCCTGGATGCGCTCGCTGCCGACTTGACAGCGTTCCGAAGCGACTCGTAGCGTTCGCACATGGCGCCAGGCGGTGAGCTCTCCGAGCGGGAGCGACAGGTACTCGAGGCAGTGATTCACAGCTACGTGGCAACCGCGGAGCCAGCCGGCTCGCGCACGTTGTCGCGTCGCTTCGGGCTGGGGATTTCGCCGGCGACCATTCGCAACACGATGAGCGATCTGGAGGAGAAGGGCTTTCTCTTCCATCCGCACACCTCGGCGGGGCGCATCCCCACCGACAAGGCGTATCGCACCTACGTGGACTCGCTCATGCGCGTCGATCCGCTCTCGGGTGAGCAGCGTCGGCAGTTGCACGAGCAGATCACGTCGGGCGGATCGGCCATCGAAGTCATCCTGCGGCGGGCGGCGCAATCGCTCGGCATTCTCACCCAGGAGTTGGGCGTCGCCCTCGGTCCCCGGCTCGAGAAGTCCACGTTGCGGCAGGTCGAGCTCGTACGCGTCTCCAGTGACCGCCTGCTGATGGTGCTGAGCCTGACCGGCGGCGCGGTGCGCACGATCTTCGTGGAAGTCCCCGGGGTCATCGCCGACGAGGCGCTCATCGGCGTGACGATCGTGCTGAACGAACGCCTCGCGGGGCTGACGCTCACCGAAGTCCGGACCTCGCTGGCGGCGCGTCTGCGGGACGTCCAGACCACCGCCGAGGCGGCGGAGCTGCTGAATATCTTCGTGCAGGAAGGCGATCAGATGTTCGGGCGCGCTGCCGAGCCGGTGCCGCTCGACAGCGTGGTGATCAGCCCCGCGTCGCTCCTGGCAGACCAGCCCGAGTTCGCGAGTGGGGAACGGATGCGGCAGCTGATGGAGCTGACCGAGACGCGGCAGCAGCTGGCCACGCTGTTGGCTTCGCGTGCGTCCGGCCCCGGCATCTCGATCACCATCGGCAACGAGCACGGTGACCCGAAGCTCGAGCCGTTCACGGTGGTGACCTCGGAGTACTCGGCGGGGACCTTGAGCGGCGTGATCGGGGTGATCGGCCCCACGCGCATGCCGTACGACAAGGTCATTGCCCTGGTCGAGCATACTTCCCGGCTGGTCAGCGACCTCCTCTGCTAGGCGCCGCCGGGCTGGGCGGCCGTCCGAAATCCGCCGCGGCCCCTCGAAAAGCCGTCCCGAACCATCGATATTTCCACGGTTAAGCTCGCCCCGGGCCGCTGGCTCAGGGGCGCGTGTCGTTTTCCTGTTGGCTCCGGCCACCTCCCGATCTGTCCATGGCTGATTTCTACGCGGTCCTCGGCGTACCGCGCGACGCTTCCGACGACGATATCAAGAAGGCGTATCGCCGGCTGGCGACGCAGTGGCATCCCGACCGCAATGGCGGATCGAAGGAGGCCGAAGAGAAGTTCAAGGAAATCACCGAGGCCTATGACGTGCTCCGCGATGCGCAGAAGCGCGCGGCGTACGATCGCTACGGCGAGGCCGGACTGCGTGGCGCCGGCCAGCAGCAGTATCAGCACGTCGATCTCTCCGACGCGCTGAACATCTTCATGCGCGACTTCGGGTTCGGGGATGTGTTCGGCGGCGGCGGTGGTGGTGGCCGTCGTGGCCCGCGCAGTGGCGCCGACATGAAGCTCCCGCTGGCGCTGTCGCTCGCCGAGGTGGCCACCGGTGTCGAGCGCACGGTGACGCTCAAGGTGCTCGAGTCGTGCGACAAGTGCGAAGGCAGCGGCGCCGAGCCCGGGACAAAGCCGCAGACGTGTGGGACGTGCGGCGGTGCCGGTGAAGTGCGTCGGGCGCAGCGCTCCTTCTTTGGGCAGTTCGTGTCGGTGGCGCCGTGCCCGACGTGCGCGGGCGAAGGCGTGGTGGTGGCGAGCCCGTGCAAGAAGTGCCGCGGCGAAGGGCGCGTGCGCGCTGAACGCACGCTCAAGATTCAGGTCCCGCCGGGCGTCGCGACCGGGCAGTACATGACCCTGCGTGGGGCCGGCAACATCGGTCCGCGCGGCGGCACGCGTGGCGACGTGCTCGTCGTGTTCGAGGTGGACGACGACGAGCGCTTCGACCGCGACGGTGAGGATCTCTTCTGCGAGGCGCTGGTCACGTATCCGCAACTCGTCTTCGGGGCCGACATCCGCGTGCCCGGGCTCACGGGCGAATTGTCGCTCCGCGTGCCCGCCGGTACGCAGAGTGGCACGGTGTTCCACCTGCGTGGCCGTGGGTTACCGCGCGTGAACGCCTCGGGCGTGGGCGATCTGCACGTGAAGGTGCAGCTCTGGACGCCGCAGTCGGTGGACGGCGACGAGAAGCAGGTCATCGAGCGGCTCGCGCAGTTGCAGGGCGCGGCGCCGCCGCAGCGGGAGAAGGGGTTCTGGTCGAAGATGAAGGAAGCACTCGGTGCCTGAGCCCACCACCGAGCGTTGGATCAGCGTTCGCGTCCAACCCGACCTCGCGTCGGACGTCGCCCGCGAAGCCTGTCTCGCGGCGCTCTTCGCCGTCGGCGCGCAGGGCGTGCACGAGGACGGCCTGGCGCTAGTGACGCACTTCCCGCCCGCCACCGATCTCGAAGCCGTGCATCGCGCGCTCACCGAGGCGGATGAGCAGGTGGTGATCGAGACCGCGCCGGTGCCGGATATCGACTGGAGCGAGGCGTGGAAGTCGCGCATCGCGGCGCACACGTTGGGGCCGCTCACGGTCACGCCGCCGTGGCTCGCCGAGGGGCGCGATCCGGCCACGACGATCGTCATCAATCCCGGCATGGCGTTCGGCACCGGTGAGCATCCCACGACGCGCGGCATCGTGCGACTGCTGCCGGCACAGCTCACCGCAAACGCGACCGTCGCCGATCTCGGGGCCGGGAGTGCGGTGCTGGCCATCGCGGCGGCCAAGCTCGGCGCGGCGCGCGTGTATGCGATCGAGCTCGACGCCGATGCGATTCCGGACGCCGAAGAGAACGTGGCCCGTAATGGCGTCGCCGATCGGGTGCATGTGTTCGAGGGCGATGCCGCCGCGTTTCTGCCGCTGGTGGCGCCAGTGCAGCTCGTGCTGGCGAACATCATTTCGTCGGTGCTCATCGAACTGCTGCCGGTGATCGCCATGGGATTGACCGACGGTGGCACCGCTATTCTGAGCGGCATCCTGCGCGAGGAGCGCGACACGATGTTGCAGGTGCTGGCGGCGCATGGCTGGCGGGTGCTCGCGGAAGACGCGGAGGAGATCTGGTGGTCGGTATCGATCGCGAGGGCGTAGCCGCTGGGCGTCCGCAGTTCATCACCACCGAGCCGTTTGCGGTGGGCAGCACGTGCGTGCTGGACGAGAACGCCGCGCGGCACATGCGGGTGTTGCGCCTCGCCGCGGGCGCCGTGGTCGGGCTGCGCGACGGCGCGGGGCAGATCGGCGAAGGCCACGTCGTGCTCCTGACGAAGTCGCAGGTGCATCTCGAAGTCACCGCCGTCGCGGATGTGCCACCACTGCCGGAGGTGCATCTCCTCGTGCCGGTCGCTGATCGGGACCGCATGCTCTGGTTGGCCGAGAAGGCGGCGGAGCTGGGCGCGACGAGCTGGCGTCCGGTGCTGTGGCGCCGGTCCCGGTCGGTGTCGCCTCGCGGGGAGGGGGTGAACTTTCAGGCCAAGGTGCGCGCGCGCATGGAAGGCGCCCTCGCGCAGTCGGAAGGCGCCTGGCTCCCCCAGCCCTTTCCCGAGGCCAACCTGGAGCGCGCCATCCTGGCCGCGCCGGTTGGCGATCGCATCGTTCTCGATCCCGCCGGCCCGCCACTGGTGGGAGCCTCGGCCGCCCCGTTGCAGGCGCCGGTCGTGATCGCCGTGGGGCCGGAGGGGGGCATCGAGCGGGACGAGCTCCAGGCACTGGAGGAGGCCGGATTCCGCCGGGCCAACTTGGGGCCGTCCATTCTGCGTTTTGAGACCGCGGGGCTGGCCGCGCTCGCCATGGCCCGGACCGCCCTGTCCGGCTCGTCCGGCGCCCCGAGCGCCGCCACTGAGGAGACCGTCTGAGATGTCCGACTGCATCTTCTGCCGCATCGTCGCCGGATCGATCCCGGCCACGCTGGTCGGGACCAATGAGCACGCCATCGCGTTCCGCGACCTGCATCCGCAGGCCCCCACCCACATCCTGGTAATCCCGCGGACCCACGTCGCCTCGCTGGCCGACCCGCTTCCCGACGCGACGATGGCGGGGGTGCTCGGGCTGGCGCGGGAGGTGGCGGCTGCCGAAGGGCTGGTCGCCGGCGGCTACCGGGTCGTGACGAACATCGGGGCCGACGGGGGGCAAACGGTCCCCCATCTCCACTTCCACGTCCTCGGCGGCCGCGCTTTCCACTGGCCGCCAGGGTGAGCCATCGCCGGTCCCGGCCTAACTCGTGGCCGGTCTGGCGATTAGGTGGTGTGGGGGGTGTACGCGGGACCTTGACCCGCCCCGCCGGGACAGGTAGGATTCAAGGCTGCCCCGAAAGGGGCGGGCGCGCCGCATTTGTGTCGGCGACCCAGTCACCCATTTTCGCGACCACTCCGAGGCTCAGTTTGTCCGAAGTCATCATCCACGAGGACGAGAATTTCGAGCGCGCGCTCAAGCGCTTCAAGAAGAAGTGCGAGAAGGCCGGCATCCTCTCCGACCTGCGGAAGCACCGCCACTACGAGAAGCCGTCGGAGCGTCGTAAGCGCAAGATGAACGCGGCCGTTCGCAAGAATCGGCGTACGCGAAACGGGTGAGCCATCCCGTGGACGCCGGCAGCGCTTCGGACAGCGCGACGCTGCTGGCGCGATTGCAGGGTGACCAGGCAGCCGCCCGGCGAGAGCAGCAGAAGGACCGCGTCCTCCTCCTCGGCATGATCATCGCCGAGGCCAAGAACCGCGAGCTGGAACTGCGCCGGGCCCTGACCGACGACGATGTGCTCGACGTGGTGCGCAAGGGCGTGAAGAAGCGCCGCGAATCCGTCGAGCTGTATGCGAAAGCCGGGCGCACCGACCTCCTGCAGAAGGAGCAGGATGAGATTCTGGCGCTCGAGGCGTACCTCCCGGCCCAGGTCGATCCGGCCGAGATCCGCGCGGCCGTGCGTGCCGCCATCGAGGGCGGAGCCGCCAACGTGGGCGCGGTCATGGGCAAGGTCATGCCTGCGTTCAAGGGCCGCGTAGAAGGCGGCGTCATCAACGCCATTGCCCGCGAGGAACTCGCGGCGCGTTAGCCGGGGTAGGGTAGGGCCATGAACGCGCACGCGCTCGGAATTCTCGAGTTTCCCCGGATGCTGGCCCACGTGGCCGGACGGGCCTCCTCTTCGCCGGGTGCTGCCGCGGTGCGTGCGCTGCGCCCGCGCACTGATCGCGACTGGATCGAGGCCGAACACGCCCGCGTGAATGCCGTTCGCGCGCTGCTGCAGAGCGAACTCGGATGGCCGAGCGAACCCATTCCCGAGTTGGGCGACGCGCTGCGTCGCCTGCGCATCGAAGGGCTCACGTGGAGTGCCCTCGAACTGCTCGCCGGGGCCACCCTGCTGCGCTCCTCGCGCCGCATGCGGGAAGCGCTGCGTGATCCCCGCCGCCCCGCCATCCCGCTCGCCTACCTGACGGCGTACGCGCAGGCGCTGGTGGATCTCCGTCCGCGCGAAGACGCCATCACGCGCGCCATCAGCGATGATGGCACCGTGCGGGACGACGCCTCGCCGGCGCTGCGTCGTGTCCGCAAGGAACTTCGCCAGGCCGAAGGCGAGTTGGTGCGCCTCCTCGAGCGCGAAATGGGCAAGCTCGAGCCGCATCATCAGGTCAGCGATCTCTCGGTGACCATGCGCAATGGCCGGTGGGTCATGCCGATGCGCCGCGAGGCCCGCGGATACGTGGGCGGCATCGTGCACGACAGCTCAGGCACCGGGGCGACGATCTTTGTCGAGCCACCCGCCGCCGTGGAATTCGGCAATCGGGTGCGTGAACTCGAGATCGAGGAACAGCGCGAAGTCGAGCGTGTCCTGCGCGAGCTCACCGAGGAGCTCCGCCCGTATCACGACAGCATGCTGGCCGCATTCGAGGCGCTCGTCGCCCTCGATGCACTCTATGCGCGTGCGCGCTACAGCGTGGAGGCGAACTGCGCGCCGTTGACCTTCTGCGCCCCCGCGGAAGGATTGAGCATCGTCGATGGGCGCCATCCGCTGCTCCTGGCCGGCGGCACCGCGGTGATCCCCTTCGACCTCACGCTCGCCCCCGACGAGCGCACGCTCCTCGTCTCCGGCCCAAACACGGGCGGCAAGACGGTCCTGCTTAAAGCGATCGGCCTGTTGGCGGCCATGGCCCAGTCGGGGGTGCCGACGCCGGTCGGCGCGATGAGTCGCCTGCCGGTCTTCGACGACATGTTCGCCGACGTCGGCGACGAACAGAGCATCGAGGCGAGCCTCTCCACCTTCAGCGCCCACCTCAAGAACCTCGGCGAAATCCTGCGCTCGGCGACGGACCAGTCGTTGGTGCTCATCGACGAGCTCGGGTCGGGCACCGATCCCGCGGAAGGCGCGGCGCTGGGCGGTGCCATTCTCGAAACGCTGACCCAGCGCGGCACGCTGACGTTGGCCACGACACACCTCGGGCAGCTGAAACTGCTGGCGACCGAGGTGTCGGGCGTGGTAAACGCGTCCCTGCAGTTCGATGCGGTGCAGCTGGCACCGACCTATCGGCTGCTCAAGGGCGTTCCGGGGCGCAGCTATGGCTTGAGCATTGCGCGGCGGCTGCAGTTGCCGGACGCCGTGATCACGCGCGCCGAAGAGCGACTGCCCGCCGGTGAGCGCGATCTGGCGGTACTGCTCGCCGACGTGGAAGCCCGCGAAGGCGCCCTCACCGAACGTGAGCGCCTCATGGAGCGCGAGCAGGACAAGCTCCGGGCGCGCCTGGCCACGGTGAGTGATCGCGAGCTCAAGGTGCGCGAGCGCGAACGCGAATCCGAGCGCCATGCGCGACAGGAAGCGCGTCGCTTTCTCCTGGAAGCGCGCGGGCAGGTCGAGCGCGCGATCGCCGACATCCGCGCGAAAGCCGCCGAAACAACGACCGCGTTCGATGAGGCGGCGCGTGCCGCACGACGGTCCATCGAGGAGGCTGCAGCGGAACAACAGGGGGCGGCCGACGCCGTGGTGCAACGCGGCGCGCGTGACAAGGCGCGTGCCGAGCAGAAGCGTGCGGGCCAGTCGACGCCCGCGCTCTCGGCGCCCAAGACCGCGTCTACAGCGGCGGTCGCGCCGCTCGCGGTCGGCGACACCGTGTTGGTGGGCACGCTCGACGACAAGGTCGGGCGCATCGTCCAGATCCGTGGCAGCGAGGCGCGCGTGACGGTCGGCTCCCTCACCCTGTCGGTCCCCCTCGCGCAGCTCCGACGAACGGCGGCCGCCCCAGCACCAACGGTGAAGATCAACCTGGTCGGTGATGTGCCGGAGGTGGAACCGGTGCGAGAGGTGGACGTCCGGGGGCTGCGCGTGGATGAAGTGGACGATCAGGTCTTGCAGGCGCTCGACGCCGCCGTCCGCAACGACCTCCGCGAGTTGCGCATCATCCACGGCAAGGGCACCGGTGCCCTCCGGGCGCGGGTCGGCGAGATGCTCAAGAAGGACACCCGCGTGAGCGGCTTCCGGCTCGGCGCGTGGAATGAGGGGGGCGCGGGCGTCACGGTGGCCGAGCTCTCCTGACGCGAGCATGGCGGCCATCACCCCGGCGCGCTTGATTCCGAGTATGCCCCGCCGTCTGTCCCGCCCATGATCCCCGACGAAACCGTTGAGCGCGTCCGCGCGAGCGCGGATGCGGTGGCGATCATTGGTGAGTTTGTGCCGCTCAAGCGATCGGGCGGCAGTTGGCGCGGGCCGTGCCCATTTCATCAGGGCAAGAATCCAAACTTTTCGGTCACGCCCTCGACGGGGACGTATCACTGCTTCGTGTGCCACGAGAGCGGTGACGTGTTCACCTTTGTCCGCAAGCGGCTCGGGCTCGACTGGCCGGCGGCCGTGAAGTTCGTGGGCGAGAAGGTTGGGATCGAGGTGATCGATGCGCCGCGGCGGGCGCAGGCACCGGATCCCAACGCGCCCAATTACGAAGCGCTCACCGCCGCTGCGGAATGGTTCCAGCAGCAGCTGCGCGATGAATCCGTTGGCCGTGAGGCGCGGGCGTATCTCGACGGCCGCGGGCTCGACGCGTCGGCGCAGGAACGCTTCGGTCTCGGCTTTGCGCCGCGCGAGGCCCACGCGCTGCGGCGATATCTGCACACGCTCGGGATCGACGACAGTCGGCAGTTGGAGTGTGGGCTGCTCGCGCTGCGTGAGGGAGAGACCGAGCCACGGGTTCGCTTCCGCGGGCGCGTCATGTTTCCGATTCACGATGAACTCGGACGACCGGTGGGTTTCGGTGGCCGCGCGATGGGCGACGAGCAACCGAAGTATCTCAACAGTCCTGAATCGGTCGTGTTTCAGAAGCGGCGGACGTTGTACGGTCTGCACACGGCCAAGCAGGCGATGCGCCGCGCCGAGCGCGCGATCATCGTGGAGGGGTATCTCGACGCGATGCGTCTGGCCCTCGCCGGTATCGAGGAGGCCGTGGCCCCGCTGGGCACCGCGCTGACGGAAGAGCAGGCGGCGCTGCTGATGCGCTATGCGCAGGAGATCTATCTCCTGTACGACAGCGACGAAGCTGGACAGAAGGCCACCTTCCGCTCGGGGCACGAGCTGTTGCGCGTGAAGGCGACGGTGCGTGTCGTCTCCCTCCCCGATGGTGAAGATCCGGATTCCTTCGTGCGCACACATGGCCGTGCGGCCATGGAGGCGCAGCTGTCGCAGGCGATCGATCTGTTCGACCGCCAGGTGCAGATGGTCGAACGGCGCGGCATGTTCGCGGATCTCAAGCTCCGTCGCCGCGCGCTCGATCGCCTCCTGCCAACGATTCGCGCCGCGGTGGACCCATTGACGCGTGACATGTATCTCACGCGACTGTCGGAAGCGACGGGGCTCGACAAGAGCACCTTGTCGGTCGAAGCCGAGGCCCTGCCCGCGGCAGACCGTCGCCGCACCGGAGGCGGTGCGCCAAGTTTTGACGCGCCACCGGCGTTCGATGGACCGCCGCCGGAGGCGGGACCGACGGAAGACGCCGAGCCACGCCCACTGCCGCCCCCGCCCGGCGAGCAGCGCCAGCCGTGGCGCGGCAAGAAGTACAAGCAGGGGCCGGAGTGGAAGACCTCGCCCATTCCTCCCCGCGCCGGCAAGGACGAACCGGTCGAACGGGCACTCGTGCGCGCCATGCTCTGGGATCGCGGAGTGGCCGAACGCGTAGCCGAACGTCATCCCCCCGATTCGTTCAGGGATGCGCGCTATCGCGAACTCTTCGAGACCCTGCTCAATGCGCCGCTCGATGACGATCTGGAGCAGATCGCCGAACGCCTCTCCCCGGCCGCGCTGCCACTGTTGCGCGAACTGACGGAGACGGAGCCGGTCGAGGCGAGCAGCGCCGACCTGGACCTCAACCTGCGCAAGCTGGCCGTCCGCAGTATCGACGAGCGGCTCGAGCAGGTCATGCGGGACATGGCGCTGGCCGACAGCGGTGAGGCGAAGGACCAGCTGCTGCGCGAGAAGCTGGAGTTGACCCGAGAGCGGAACGCCATCTTGCCGGTCCGCAGTCCACGCACTAAACCCTAGGAGCGTGGTGTGAGTGACTTCCCTGGAGGGGTAGTGAATCCGGAACTGCAGGCATTGTTGGTGGTGCAGGACGATGATGCGGTCATTCGTGGCATCGAAGAGCGGTTGGCGGCGATCGCGCCACGGCTCGCGGCCATGGATGCGGCCCACAAGGGTGCGGTGGCCAATCTGGCGCGCACTGAGGCCGCGCTCGAAAAGGAACTGGCCCGCCAGCGTGATCTGGATGCCCGCATCACCGATCATCGGCTTCGGCATGACAAGAACGTCGAACTGCTCAACAACGCCGCCAAACTGAAGGAAGCCACGGCGGCCGCCGCGCAGGTGGAGGCGGCTCGGCGGACCCTCGCCGAGGAAGAGAGCGAGTTGCTGGCGATCACGCGGCGCATCACCGATCTGCGGACGGCGGTCGCGGCGCATCGGGACGCCGTGGCGTCGATCGCGGCGGAACAGGCCAGCGCGCGGGAGACGCTCGGCGCCGAGCGCGGCACCCTCGAGGCGGAGCTGACGGCGGCGCGCGCCAAGCGCGTCGAGTCGGCGCGCCATGTCGGCACAGGCTTGCTCGCCAAGTACGACCGGGTGCAGACCCGCCGACGGACCACCGTGGTTGTGGCGCTCCACGAGGACTTCTCCTGTGGCGCCTGCGAGACGGCGATCCCGCTCCAGCGCCGCCCGGCGATGTCCTCCGGCACCGTGGTCGAGCCTTGCGAGGGGTGCGGCGTGCTGCTGTACTATCGGGTCGCACCGCCGCCGGCGTAGGGCGCGGCGCCGAGCTGCCCGGGACATGGTCCTCCCTCTAGATTGGCTCGGGTGACCGTCATCGCCCCGCTTTCCACGCCCGCTGATCTGCCGCCACTGCGGCCGGCTGCGCGTTGGGTGCCGATCAAGGAGCCATCCGCCGCGGTGGTGCGACACTTGATGGACGCGCTCCTCCTCCCCGAGCCCGTCTGTCGGTTGTTGGCGAGCCGGGGCTACGGCGAACCGGAGGCCGCCAAGCGGTTCCTGCGCCCCCGGCTCGAGCACCTCGAACCCGCCGACACGCTGCATGACGCGGAGCGGGCGGTGGCGCGGATCGCCGACGCGGTGCGTCGCCAGGAAACGATCTTCGTCCATGGCGATTACGACGTGGACGGCATGTCCTCGACCGCGCTGCTCACCCGCGTCCTGCGCGGACTGGGGGCACAGCATGTCGTCCCGTTCGTTCCGAATCGGCTGACCGACGGCTACGACCTCGGTCCGGCTGGCGTGTCCGCCGCACTGGCCGCGAAGGCGACGCTTGTAGTGACGTGCGACTGCGGCACCAGCGCGGTGACCTCGGTGGCGGAGCTGACGGCGGCCGGCGTCGATGTGATCATCACCGATCACCATCTCCCCGGCAGTACACTCCCGGCGAGCTACGCGATCTGCAATCCGCGCCACCCGCAGTGCCGCTCGAGCGACAAAGATCTGGCCGCGGTGGGGGTGGCATACAAGCTCGCGCTCGCCCTCTGCGAGGCGATGGGCGTGCCGCCGGCATTGGCCCATCGCCAACTGGATCTGGTCGCGCTCGCGACCATTGCCGACGTGGCGCCTCTGCGGGGCGAGAATCGCGTGCTCGTGCGCTACGGGCTCAAGCTGCTCGCCGAGACCACACATCCCGGGCTGCGGGCCCTTCTGCGTTCGTCCGGGCTCGACGCGAAGCCGCTGACCGCCGGGCGGGTGGGCTTTGTGCTCGCGCCGCGACTCAACGCCGCCGGGCGCATCGCCGACGCCAAGCTCGGCCTCAAGCTGTTGCTCTGCGAGCGGGAAGACGAAGCCAACGTCGTCGCGCGCGAACTCGAGGAGCTGAATCGGGCGCGGCAGGAGCTGGATCGCCACGTGCTCGACGACGCCATGCGACAGCTCGATGCGCCCGGCATGCGCGATCGGTACGCGCACGTGCTGCACCGCGATGGGTGGCATGCCGGCGTGATCGGCATCGTCGCGTCGCGCATCGTGGAACAGACGGCGCGCCCGGCGGTGCTCGTGGCCGTGGAGCAGGGCATCGGGAAAGGCTCCGGTCGCTCCATCAGCGCCTTCGATCTGCACGGCGCCCTCGGGGAGTGTCGCGAGCTGTTCGTGAAGTACGGCGGCCATCGGGCGGCCGCTGGCCTCACCATGGACGCCGCGCACCTCCCGGCGTTCGCCGAACGGTTCGACCAGGTGGCGCGCACGCGGCTCACCGAAGCGGATCTCACGCCTGAACTGCGCGTGGATCTCGACGTGCCGATCGATGACGTCGGCGAGGAGCTCGAGAAGCTGCTCAAGCACTTCGAGCCGTTCGGGATTGGCAATCCGGCACCGCTGTTTCGCACGGCCGGGGTGCGCGTGGCCGCGCCGCCGCGACGCATCGGCAGCGACGGGCTCCGCGTGGCCTTCGACCGGGCGCGCGGCACGATCGATGGCATCGGCTGGGGGCTCGCCCCGCGCGCCACGCTGTTCGATCCCGCCCACCCCGTCGATGTGGCCTATCGCCTCGAGCGCGACGAATACCGGGGCGTGTCCAAACTGCAGCTGCGCGTCGCGGATGCGCGCCTCTCCGGAGCCGACTGATGCGCATCATCGCCGGCCGGTGGCGGGGGCGTCGCATCACGGCGCCAGCGGGCGAGATCGTGCGCCCGACGGGCGATCGCGTGCGCGAAGCCTGGATGAGCATCGTGCACCAGTTGCTTCCGGACGCCCGGGTGCTCGATCTGTGCGCCGGGAGCGGTGCGCTCGGGCTCGAGGCGCTGTCGCGTGGGGCCGCGCGGTGCGACTTCGTCGAGCAGGCCCCCCGGGTGATCAAGACGCTGGAGGCCAACCTCGCCGCCCTGGGCGGTCACGAGGGCGCCGTGATCCGGCGAGACGAGGCCGTGCGCTTCGCCGAGGCGCTGCCGGCCGAGGCGTACGACGTGGCCTTTGCCGATCCCCCGTATGCGAGCGACATCGCCCCCCGGCTCGCCGCGCACTGGATGGCGGTCCCTTTCGCGAGTGTGTTCGCGGTGGAACATTCGTCGGAGGTCGTTCTCCCGGGCGGGGGAGAGACACGCCGGTACGGGACCACCGCCCTGACGTTCTTTCGCGCCCATCCCTGACCGCGCCCTGCTGATGTCCACGCCCCTGCTTGCGCTGTATGCCGGATCGTTCGACCCGATCACCAACGGGCACGTGGATCTCATCACGCGCACGCTCACGTTTGCCGACCGCCTGATCGTCGCGGTGGCCAACAACATGAACAAGCAGCCGCTGTTCAGCGTCGAGGAGCGCATCGGCTTCATCCGCGAAATCACGGGCGCCGATTCACGCATCGAAGTGCGTTCGTTCAGTGGGTTGCTCGTGAACTTCGCCAAGGAAGTGGGCGCGCGCGTGAATGTCCGTGGCCTGCGCGCCGTCAGCGACTTCGAGTACGAGTTCCAGATCGCGCTCATGAACCGCCACCTGCGCCCCGAGCTCGAAACGGTGTTCATGACGCCGTCGCTCGACACGACGTACATCAGCTCGAGCATGGTTCGCGAAGTGGCCAAATTCGGTGGCGACGTCACCGGGCTGGTGCATCCGGTCGTGGCCGAGGCGCTGGTGACGCGGTACGCCGAATCGCGGGCCTCCGTGGCGCGAGACGTGGTGGCACGCGCGGCCGCGGCCGCCGCGGCGGCGGGCCCGGCATGACGACAGGGGCCGACACGGGGCCATCGGCGGCCACGGCGTTCCTCGACTCGCTGCACGAGCGCGCGGGGCGGGCGCCGCGCACGATCCTCTTTCCGGAGGCCACCGATATCCGCACGGCGCAGGCGGTGCTCGCGCTGCAGAAGCGGGGATCGGTGCGCCCGGTGCTGGTGCGCCGCAGTGATGCCCCGACCGGCGTCGTGCCGATCGGGGTCCAGCTGCTCGATCCGCTCGATGATCCGCGGACCGACGCGGTGGTGGCGCACCTGCTGGCCCGTCGCGGCGGGAAGGGGTTGAGCCGAGACGACGCGGAGCGGTTGGCCGTCGATCCGTTGTACTTCGCCGATTCGCTGGTGGCGATGGGGATCGCCGACGGCTGCGTGGCCGGCGCAGTGCATACGACCGCTGACGTGTTGCGGGCAGCGCTCTGGACGATCGGCGCCGCGCCGGGCGTGCGGACGGTGTCGTCCAGCTTCTACCTCATCGTGCCGCCGTTCCGCACCGGCGCGCCGGAAGTGCTGACCTTTACCGATTGCGCCGTCCTCCCCGATCCCACGGCCCGCCAGCTGGCCGATATCGCGCTGGCTGCGGCGGCGGACCGACGGCGCATCGTCGGGGACGAACCGCGCGTCGCGTTCCTGTCGTTCAGCACGATGGGGAGCGCGGACGCCCCGTCGGTCAGCAAGGTTCGCGAAGCGGTCGCGCTGGTGCGCGCCGAGGCGCCCGAGTTGACCGTCTCCGGCGAGCTGCAGGCCGACGCGGCACTCATCCCCGAGATCGCGGCCCGCAAGGCGCCCGGCGAGGGTGCCGCCGGCCAGGCCAACGTGCTGGTGTTCCCCTCGCTCGACGCCGGGAACATCGCCTACAAGCTGGTCCAGCGGGTGGCCCATGGCACAGCCATCGGCCCCATTCTGCAGGGGCTGGCGCGCCCGTGCAGTGACTTGTCCCGCGGGGCAACGGCCGACGACATTGTGCATGTCGCCGCGATCACGGCGCTGCAGGCCACCGGCCCGCACGCGCCCCCGATCACGACGGCGTCGTGACCCGTTTGCCATTGCGCCTGTACACGCCGCCCGCCGGCCCCACGCGAGACCGCCCATGAGCTTCACCCTCGATCGTACCGATGACCTCCTGCTCGTGACGGTGGACGGCCAGCTCGTGGTCGCCAATCGGCAGGAGTTCAAGCAGGCGATCCTCGACGGGATGGAGCAGGGCGCACGCGTGGTGATCGTGGATTTCACGAACTCGCCCTACATCGACAGCTCCGGGCTCGGCGCGCTGGTCTCGCTCAGTCGCCGCCTGCGCGATGCCGGCGGTGACCTGCGGCTCGTCGGTCTCAACGACGACCTGCGCTCGCTCTTCGAACTCACGCGCCTCGACCAGCTCTTTCCCCTCTTCGCCACGCGCGACGACGCCGTGGCGGGTCGCTGAGTCTCGCTCGCGGACGCGCCGCGTGAGCCCGTCTGTCTCACCTCGTTCTGCCAAACGCCGCGGTGCCGCGGCCGCGGAGTCGCCGATGGAGCACGTGCGTGAGTGGACGCTGGCGACGGATGTGCAGCGCATTCCGGCGGTGATCGACGAGATCGTCGGTCTCTGTCGTGCGGCGGGGTATTCGGCGCGCCACTGTCAGCTGAATGTGCCCGTGGCCGTCACGGAGGCGATCGCCAACGCCATGCTTCGCGGCAACGGCAACGCGCCCGAACGCCGTGTGCTGGTGTTGGCGGTGGTGAGCGAGCACCGGTTGCTGGTGGAGGTCACCGACGAAGGGCCGGGCTTCGACCTCGGCGCGGTGTCGCAGTCACCCGATGACGCCGACTGGTTCGAGCGGGAACGCGGGCGGGGCGTGTTTCTGATGCGCTCGCTCATGGATCTCGTGGAGAACGATCGCGTCGAGCATCCGCACGGGCATCGGCTCCGCCTTACGCTCCACCGCGCATGACCGAAGTCACCGCCCTTCTGGCCGCCTTTCTGGAGGCCACCGGGCGTGAGGCCGCGATCTGGGAGCGACGGGAAGGCAGCGTGACCCCCACGCTGCTGGGAAGCTCCTCCGAGGCCTTCGCCGAGCGTACCGAGCCCGGGGTCCGCGCGTGGGACGTCGCCACGTGGGCGCGCGCGCAGGCGCTCCACGCGCAGCTGGTCACGACCGGAGAGGGCGTGGGCTGGCTCTTCGTGGAGCCCGGTCATGCGGCCGATGCCGATCGCCTGCTCGGTCGGCTCGTGCCCCTCATGCGTCGCCTCACCCGCGAACGCGATGGGGCCACG
Source organism: Gemmatimonadaceae bacterium (assembly GCA_019752115.1). NCBI lineage: Bacteria > Pseudomonadati > Gemmatimonadota > Gemmatimonadia > Gemmatimonadales > Gemmatimonadaceae > Gemmatimonadaceae bacterium. The sequence goes on along the minus strand of JAIEMN010000018.1, from coordinate 35,834 downwards.
CGCGAGCTCGTGGAGCGCTACGAAGAGATCAATCTGCTCTACGCCATCGGCGAACTGCTCGGCAGCTCCACGTCAGTGGAGAGCGTGGCGGACACGCTGCTCGCCGAGCTCGCCGAAACGGTCGGCGCGCCGCGCGCGGTGTTTCTGCAGACCAACCGGTCGCAGGGCATTCTGCGCCCGATCGCGGCACTGGGGCTCAGCGTCGATGACTATCCCCCAGTGCACTTTGATGCGACGGGGCACATCGCGGTGCGCGCCTTCCGGAGCAGCGGGGCCAGTACCGAAGACGGCATCGCCGGCATCTCGGCGGACCCCGTGCTCGCGCCGCAGGGGGAACCGTTGCTCGCGGTGGCGATCACGCGCCCGTCGTCGAGTCTGCACATCACCGGCAGTTATCCGGCCGTTGGCACCCGACGTGGCGCCGATCCGACGCCGCCGATCACGGTGCCGCTCAGCGTCCCCATGAGCAGCGCCCCCCTCGGTGTGCTCGTCCTCGCCGGTCGGCGCGGCGGGCATCCGTTCAGCGCTGGCGATCGCAAGCTGGCGCTCGCGGTAAGCACCCAGGTCGGCACCGCGATGCACAATGCGTCGCTGGTGCGCGCCGCCGTGGAGCGGCAGCAGCTCGCCCGGGAACTGCTCCTCGCGCAGGAGCTGCAGCTCAAGTTGATGCCGAAGCCGGCGGTCGTGCATCCGGAGGCGCGGGCCGCCGCGCGCGTGGAGGCCGCCGAAAGCGTCGGCGGCGACTTCTATCTGCTCGCGCGGCTCGATCAGTACCGCACCGGCGTGCTGATCGGCGACGTGTCCGGGCATGGCTATCAGTCCGCGCTGATCATGGCACTCGCGTTGAGTGCGGCGGCCATTCATGTGCAGGCCGCGTTCGATCCGTCCATCGCGGTGGAGTCGGTGCAGCGCTCGCTGCAGGACGAACTCGAGAGCACGGAGATGTCCGTCTCGATGTGCTACGCCGTCATCGATTCGCGCGCGCAGGAAGTGCGGTATGCCAATGCCGGCCATCCCCACTGCTTCAAACTGTCCGCCGACGGCCAGTGCGTGCGCATGGGCGCGGTCGCGCCGCCGCTCGGCTTTGGCGACGGCACGGTGGAAGAAAGCGTCATGCGCTGGCGCGCCGGTGATCGGCTCGTCTTTCTGACCGATGGCGTCATCGACGCCCGCGATGCACGCAATACCCGACTCAGTGAGGCGCAGGTGATCCGTACGCTCGAGGCGACGCCCGCCGATGCCACCCCTGATCAGATCGTCGCGGCCGTGTTCGCGCGGGTCGATGCCCATATCGGGCGCACGCCACTCAAGGATGACTGCACGGTCGTTGTGGTGGACCGGCCGTGAGGCAGTCCCGACGCCCGCGCCCGGATGCGTTGCCCGCACCACGCAAGCGCTTCGGGCAGCACTTCCTCAAGGACGATCGCGTGCTCGATTCGATCGCCGACGCGCTGGGTGACGTGCGCGAGCACACGGTGATCGAGATCGGCCCCGGTCGTGGTGCGCTGACGGACAAGCTGGTCGAACGCGCGGGGCGCCTGGTGGCCATCGAACTCGATCGCGATCTCGTGGCGCATCTCCGCGCGCGCTACGCGGCGCGCCCGCACGTCTCGATCGTGGAAGGGGACGTGCTGCAACAGGATCTGGGGGCGCTGGCCGGCGGCCCGTACGTGCTCGCGGGGAATGTGCCGTATTACATCACCACGCCGATCATCTTCCACGCGCTGACGGTGCCGCGCCCGGAGCGCGCGGTGTATCTGGTGCAGAAGGAAGTCGCCGATCGCATGGCCGCGCCACCGGGCGACAAGATCTATGGGGCCCTCAGCGTCAATCTGCAGGCGCTGGTGCAGGTGGAGATGATCCGGAAGGTGCCGCCGAAAAGCTTCAATCCGCCACCCGCCGTGGACTCGGCCGTGGTGCGCGTCACCCCACGCGCCGATCCGGTGATCGAGCCCGCGCTCGAAGCGCGCTATCGACAGTTTGTTCTGGCGGCGTTCGGCTTGCGCCGCAAGCAGCTCATTCGCGTCGTGCGGACGGCCGCCAATCTTGATCCTGAGCGGGCCGCGGCGGCGATTGAGGCGGCCGGTCTGCCTACCGACGTCCGCCCCGAGATGCTGTCACCCGACGACTTCGCCCGACTGGTGCGCGCCCTGCCGGGATGAGGCGCCACGCGGCGATTCAGGCCGCGCCCTGATCGAGCAATTCGCTGTTCGTGAGCGCGAACGAGAGCCCTTCGAGCTCCATCGCCATGTTGACGGACTTGAGCGAGACATGCGGCGGTACGGCAATCTGCGCGGGGGCGAAGTTGAGGATCGCCCGGATGCCGGCTTCGATCAGCGTATCCACGACCGCCTGGGCGTTCTCACTCGGTATCGCGAGCACCGCGATGCGCGCGCCTTCGCGCTGCACATCCTTGGCGACGTCGGCCATCGGGCGAATGGTGGACGCGCCCCACGTCGTGCCGACCTTGGCCGGATCATTGTCGTAGACCCCCACGACCGTGAAGCCGCGCTGCCGAAAGCCACGATAGTTGGCCAGCGCCGCCCCGATCTTGCCGGCCCCCACGATGATGACCTTCCACTCCTGACCGAGTCCCAGGATCTCACGGAGGTGGGCGGTGAGCTCGTGCACCGGATAGCCGAGCCCCCGCTTCCCGAAGGAGCCGAAGAACGACAGGTCCTTGCGCACCTGCGCCGGGGTGGTCCCGCACAGATGGGCGAGCTCATCACTCGAGGCGGTCTGCTGGCCGTGGGTGTCGAGGTCTTCGAGGTACCGGAGGTACATCGAGAGGCGACGAACGGTAGAGTCGGCGATGCGCTTCACAGGACGGGCAGAACCTCAGGGGGGAGTGCTTGTGAAATTCTTCACAAAGGGTAGTAAGTCGCGCCGCGTTCCACCAGCACCCCAGCTATCTTCCCCCCGTGCATTCCCCGAACTTCGGCACCCGGGCCACGCCACGCCCGACCACCCTCTCGGCACGCGCCGTCCGCCGCCTCGCCGACGGCCCCCTCGACGCCCAGACGCTCATGCGCGACGTCTGTCAGGTTGATCGGCTGCAAGCGGATGCCGCGGAGCGGATGGCCCTCGCGCTCCTGTCGAGCCATCCGGAGTTCGTCCGGTTGCCCAGCGGGCACTGGGCGCTTGCGGAAGGCGTCGCGGCTCCGGTCGCGGCGGCCGCGGCGGTGGCCCCCGGGTCGGTCCCGCCGGGATCGGCCGAGACCGGTGAGCGCCGTGCGGCGCCGGAGGTCGGTGCCGGGCCACGTCTCGCGGATATTGCCTTCGCCGTCGTGGACGTGGAAACCACCGGGACCCGAGCCAGCGGCGGGGATCGCATCACTGAGATCGCCATCGCCTCGGTGCGCGGCGGTGAGGTCACCGAGGTGTACACGCAGTTGATCAACCCGGAACGCCCGATTCCGCCGTACATCACCCAGCTCACGCAGATCAGCTGGGAGATGGTCAAGGATCAACCCTGTTTTCGCCACGTGGCCGACGAAATCGTCCAGCGACTGGCCGGCGCCGTCTTCGTGGCCCACAACGCCGCCTTCGACTGGCGGTTCGTGAGTGAGGAGCTGCGCCGCGGGACCGGGCGCGAACTGGCCGGCCCGCGGCTGTGCACGGTGCGTCTGGCGCGGGTCCTGCTCCCCGAACTCAGTCGCCGCTCGCTCGATCACGTGACGCGGCACTTCGGCATCGAGATCGAGGCGCGCCATCGGGCCGCCGGCGATGCCGTCGCCACCGCGCAGGCACTCTGTCGCATGCTGACGCTCGCCGAGCGCGAGGGCATCCACACGTGGGACGACCTCGAGGGGTTGGTCCGGGCCCCGATGCGACGCGGGCGTGCCTCGGCCTCCGATCGCCGTCGGCGCGCGTTCCCCCTTCCTGCCGTTGAGGATTACATCGCGTGAGCTTTCCGGAGCCTCTCATCGACACCCGCACCCTGGGACGTTGGCGGATTCACGCCATTCAGGCCGGTGGCCAGCAGCTCGACGGGGGGGCGATGTTCGGCGTCGTCCCCAAGACGCTGTGGGAGCGTCGGCTCGCCGCCGACGCCAAGAACCGGATCCCGATGGGGATGCGCTGCCTGCTGATCGAGCACGATGACGGTCTCGTGCTGCTCGACACGGGCTCGGGGAACAAGGAGACCACCAAGTTCCACGACATCTACGGCATCGAGAATGGCGGGGCCGACGGGCGCACGGCGCTCGAAGATGGGATTCGGGCCGCCGGCCATCGTCCGGAGGACATCGCGCTCGTCATCAACACCCATCTGCACTTCGACCACGCCGGCGGGAATACGTGGCGGGCGCCGACCGGGGAGGTGCTGCCCACGTTCCCGAACGCCCGCTACGTGGTGCAGGCGGGGGAGTTTGCCTACGCCACGCACACGAACGAGCGCACGGCGGCGAGCTATTTCCCGCCGAACTGGGACGCCATCGTGGCGCAGGGGCGGTTCGACCTGATCGACGGTGACCGGGAGATCGTGCCGGGGATCAGCGTGCGGCGGACGCCGGGCCATACGCCGCATCACCAGAGCGTGCTGCTGCGGTCGGGCGGGGAGGTCTGCTGCTTTCTGGGGGATGTCGTCCCGACGGCGCACCATCTCCCGTTGCCGTGGATCATGGGGTACGACGTGGAGCCGCTGGTGACGCTGGAATCGAAGCGGGCGCTGCTGGCCGACGCGATGCGGGAGGAGTGGCTGCTCGTCTTTGAGCACGACGCCCACGTCGGCTTCGGGCGGGCCGCCCACGACGGGAAGGCCTATCGGCTGGCGGACGGGGGCTGACGGCGGGGCGGAGGGCGCTCTCGCGCGCTAACCTTCGCACTGGCAGGACTTTCCACGGGATCCCCCCTTGACCGGCCGCCGAGACCGTCTAGGTTTCCCCTGCTAGTCTTACAATCGAGCAAGTGGATCGGCAGCGACGCCGCTCCCACCCTTCGGCCCTCACGCCCGGTTCAGCCGGCGGAGGTGTGCTGCTGGAGTCCATCGAACCGGCTTCGCCCGTGGTCCGTCTGCACGCATGCGTGTGGAGATCCCATTGGGCGGGAACGCCGTTTGCGACGCGGGCTCCACACAGGGGTCCGCGTTTTCTGTTTCTTCTACCGGAGTACGCACTATTCAGGATTCGACGAAGCGTCCGCCTCGGGTGAACCGGCAGATCCGGATCAGCCCCGTTCGCGTGATCGGTGCCGATGGCAGTCAGCTGGGCATCCTGGAAGTCGACGCCGCACTGTCGATGGCCGCGGAGCAGGGACTCGATCTCGTCGAGGTGGCGGCAGCGGCTCGGCCCCCCGTCGTTCGCATCATGGACTACGGGAAGTTCAAGTTCGAACAGGCCAAGCAGGCGCGGCTCGCGAAGAAGAAGCAGCACATCATCCATCTCAAGGAAGTGAAGTACCGCCCTGGGATCGATGATCACGACTTCGATACGAAGACCCGCCACGCGCGGAAATTCCTCGAAGAAGGCAACAAGGTGAAGGTGACGCTGATGTTCCGCGGCCGACAGATCGCGCACCCCGAGCTGGGGCGGGCGGTGGTCGAGCGGGTCGGGCAGGAACTGGCCGATCTCGCGAAGGTCGAAAGCGCCCCCACCATGGAAGGGAAGTCCATGACGATGATCCTCGCGCCGAAGTGATCACCCTCGGGTGATCGGCGCGTGATCCATGCAGGGCCGCTCCACAAGGGGCGGTTGACCAGAGCCGTGAGCGAATCATGCCGAAGATGAAGACCCACAGCGGCGCCAAGAAGCGCTTCTCCGTGACGGGATCGGGGAAGGTGCGGCGCCTGAAGGCGTACAAGAGCCACATCCTGACCAAGAAGGACGCCAAGCGGAAGCGTAATCTCCGTCGCCCGGCCATCGTCGAGACCAACGGCGAAGCCAAGCGTATCAAGCGTCTCATCCTGGCCTGAGGATCTCCCACTATGCCACGCGTCAAGTCCAACGTCGTTCGTCTCAAGCGCAAGAAGCAGATCCTCAAGCACGCCAAGGGCGCCTTTGGTGGCCGCTCGAAGCTGTGGAAGGCCGCCAAGGAAACCGTGGAGCGCGGCTGGCGCTACGCGTACCGCGACCGCAAGAACAAGAAGCGCGATTTCCGCCGCCTCTGGATCGTGCGTATCAACGCCGCCGCGCGCCTGCATGACATGTCGTACTCGGTGTTCATCAACGGCCTCCACGCCGCTGGCATCGAGATCGACCGCAAGGTCCTCGCCGACCTCGCCGTGCGTGAGCCGGAGGCCTTCGCGGCCATCGCCGCGCAGGTCAAGCAGGCGATCGAAGCGAAGTCTGCCGCGTAATCCGCGGTCGTAGTTACTTTGCGAGGGCCGGCGTCACTGCGATGCCGGCCCTTCGTGTACCCGTCTCCGATTTTCCCGTGCAGCTCTCCGATTATCTCGCCCAGGCCGAGGCCTTGGCGGCCGAATGCCGGGCGCTCCTCGAGGGCCTCGAGCCGGCCACGCGGCTCGATGTCGCCAAGGGGCAGCTCAACGCCCTCAAGGACGACCGCCTCGCCGCGCTCCAGGGCGGCCTCCGCGCGCTGCCCCCCGAGGATCGCCGGGCCGCCGGTGGCGCCTTCAACACGCTCAAGACGGCCATCCAGGATGCGCTCGACGCCTTCGCCGCGCGACAGGCCGCGGCCTCCGGCGCGGTGGCATTCGACGCCACCATGCCGGCGCGGCGCACGTGGCGGGGCTCGCTGCATCCCGTCACCATGGTGATCGACGAGATCGCGGACATCTTCCGCGAGCTCGGGTTCACCATCGCGCTCGGCCCGGAAGCGGAAACGGAGTGGTACAACTTCGGCGCCCTGAACTTTCCGAGCGATCATCCGGCGATGGAGCTGCACGATACGCTCTATCTCGGCGAGCACACGCTGCTGCGCACCCACACGTCGCCGGTGCAGGTGCGCTCGATGCAGCGCTTCGCGCCGCCCGTGCGCGTGCTCGCGCCCGGGCAGGTGTATCGGCGCGACTTCTTCGATGCGACGCACGCCCCGGCGTTCATGCAGCTCGAAGGGCTCGCCATCGACGAAGGCGTCAGCTTTGCCGATCTCAAGGCCACCCTCGCCGAGTTTGCGCGCCGTTTTTACGGTGCCTCACGGCGGGTGCGCTTCGGCCCCTCGTACTTCCCGTTCGTCGAGCCCGGCGCGCAGATGGACGTCGAAGTGGACCTCGGCGACGGCAAGGGGCTGCGGTGGGTGGAGATCATGGGGTGCGGCATGGTGCACCCGAACGTGATCGAAGCGGCCGGGCTCGATAGTGAGAAGTACACCGGCTGGGCCTTCGGCATGGGCCCGGCGCGTATCGCCATGTCGCGGTACGGCATCAACGACATTCGCATCCTGTACGACTCGGATGTGCGCTTCCTGGAGCAGTTCGCGCGATGATCGTTTCCCACGAGTGGTTGAAGCAGTTCGCGCCGCACACGCTGAGCGCGCCGGAGATCGGTGAGGCGCTGAGCCGCCATTGCGTCACGCTCGATAATCTCGAATCGTTGGGCGGTCAGCTCGCGCCGTTCGTCGTGGCCCAGGTCGTCGAAGCCGGTCGCCATCCGAATTCGGATCACCTGTGGGTGACCAAGGTCGATGACGGCAGTGGCACGCTGCTCGACGTCGTGTGCGGCGCCCCCAACGTGGTGGCGGGGAACAAGTATCCCTTCGCCCGCACCGGCACCGTCATGCCCGGCGGTCTCAAGATCGAGAAGCGCAAGATTCGCGGCGAAACGTCGAACGGCATGCTCTGCTCGGCGCGGGAGCTCGGCCTCGGCGAGGAGCACGATGGCATCCTCACGCTCGACACCGACGCCGCGCCGGGGACGCCGATCACCGAGGTTATCCGCGTCGCCGACGCCCGGCTCGAGCTCGACGTCCTGCCGAATCGCCCCGACCTGCTCTCGCACCTCGGGATGGCGCGCGAGGTCGCCGCGATCACCGGCGCCGCGCTCCAGGTCGTACCCACCGATCTGACGGCCACGCCGAGTGCGCTGCCGGCGATCACGGGCGGCACGAGCGCCACCGGTGTGCACGCGCGCGTCACGGTGGAAGACGCGGTCAGTTGCCCGCGGTACGTCGCGGTCGTGATCCGCGGCGTGACGGTTGGCCCGAGCCCGAAGTGGCTCAGCAGCCGCCTCGAGGCCATTGGGTCGCGCAGCATCAGCAATGTGGTCGACGCCACCAACTACGTGCTCCATGGCTTCGGCCAGCCGGTGCATGCGTTCGATCTCGCCAAGCTCTCCGGCCAGGCGATCGTCGTGCGTCCCACGCGCGCGGGCGAGCAGCTCGTTACGCTCGATGGCCAGACGCGCGCGCTGGCCACCAACACCACCTGCATCTGCGACGGCGCCGCGCCGGTGGCGCTCGCCGGCGTGATGGGCGGGCGTGACAGCGAAGTCACCGACGGCACCACCGACGTGCTGCTCGAAGTCGCGGTCTTCGATCCCAAGTTCGTGCGGCGTGTGCGCAAGGCGGTCGGCCTCAGCACCGATGCGAGCTATCGGTTCGAGCGCGGCATCGATGCCGGCAACACGCTCGACGTGGCGCGCCTCGCCGCCGCGTTGATCACGCAGGTCGCTGGCGGTGAGGTGGTGGAAGTGCTGGATGTGGGCAGCGCGCCGGCGCCCACGGCGCCCGTCACGCTCCGCCCGGCGCGCCTCGAGCGGCTGCTCGGCATGCCCGTGAGCACCGGGGAGATCACGCGTCGCCTCATGTCGCTCGGTTGCACGGTGACCGCCGCCGGGGACGCGCTTGCGGTGACCGCACCGTCGTGGCGCCATGACCTCGGCCTCGAAGTTGATCTGATCGAAGAGGTCGCGCGACTGATCGGGTTCGATGCGCTGCCCGATGAGCTCCGGCCGTTCCGGGCCGGTTCGGCACCGGATCATCCGCTTCATCTCGCCGGGCGGCGCGTTCGCGACGTGCTGGTGGGGCTGGGGCTCGCCGAAACGCGCCCGATGCCGTTCACCGCGACCGGGAGCGAGCACTCACCCCGCGTGCGCAATCCGCTCGCGGAAGACGAACCCTTCTTGCGTGCCTCGGTCCTCGATACGCTGGCTCGCCGGGCCGAGTACAACCTCTCGCGCATGCAGGGGAACCTCCGGCTGTTTGAGATCGGCAACACGTTCACGCCGCGTGCGGGCCGGCTGCCGCTCGAAGAGGTGCGGGTGGGAGCGCTGCTGATGGGCGCCCGGCGCCCGGCACATTTCACGGAGCCGAATCCGCCCGCGTACGACATCTGGGATGCGAAGGAGCTGGCGGAGCGGTTGCTCACGGCGGCGTTTCCAGGGGCGACGGCCCAGCTCGTGCCCGGCGACGTGAACACGCCGTGGACGCTGGAAGTGCAGGGGCGTCGCGTCGGCCATGTGGAGCGCGTCGCGCTCGACCGGCCGGTGTGGGCGTCGGACGCGTGGGGGGTGGAGATCACGCTCGGCGAGATGTCGAGTGACGATGTGGCGCCGGCCGGGCAGTCCGCCCACGCGCCGGCGGTGCGTGAGTCGGGCGCGGCCACGGCCGTGCGTTTCGTCCCGCTCCCGACGACGCCGGCGGCGGAGATCGATCTGGCATTGGTCGTGCCCGACAGCGTTGCCGCAGCCGCGGTCGAGGCGACCTTGCAGCAGGCTGGCGGTGAGCTGCTGGAACGCGTGCAGCTGTTCGACGAATTCCGCGGGGAGGGCATCCCGGCGGGGGCTCGCTCGCTGGCGTGGCGGTTGACGTTCCGGCATTCCGAGCGCACGCTCAGAGATAAGGAGATCGAGGGGCGACGCGCCAAGCTCCTCGAGGTGTTGGACAAGGAGCTGGGGATTCGCCCCCGCGCCTCCTGATCCAACGGGCACTTCACACGCTTCCCGATGCGTTCCGACGTCGCCGCATTCCGCGAGCTCGACACCCTCGTCCGTAACCTCACGGAGCAGCTCGCGGGCTATCGCCGCCGCGCGCTGGCGGCCGAGGCGCGCGCGCGTGAACTCGAGCAACAGCTGGCAGGCACCGAGGGGCAGCTCGTCGAAGTGCGGGCCGCGGCCGAGCAGTTCCAGGCCGCGCGCGATGACGCCACCGTGCGGGCGCGTCAGTTGCACGAGCAGCTCGAGGCGGCGCGCGCCGAGATCGCGCGCGTTCAGGCCTCGTTCGCCGAGATCGCGGCCCGGGCGACCCCAGAGGCCCGGGATCAGGAGCTGGCCCGTGAGAACGAGCGGCTCCGGGGCCGCCTCGGGGAGGCGCGGGAGCGGGCGACGCAGCTGGGTGAGCGAATCCGGTTCCTGCGTCAGCAGGTCAGCTTGGGGGCCGAGCGATGATGGACATGCGGACGGTCGTGAAGGTCAAGATCATGGGCGAGGAGTACACGCTCCGGACGGAGGCGTCGCCCGACCACACCCGCGCGGTGGCGGAGCACGTGGATCGGACGATCCGCGCCATTACGGGCAGCGGCGCCTCGGTGGAGACCCACAAGGCGGCCATCCTTGCCGCGCTCCAGATCACGGATGACCTGTTCCGGGAACGGGCCGCGGCCGAACTCCTGACCGACGACATCCGTCAGCTGGCCAGCGACATCCGCCCCCTGCTGCCGCCGGGGTTGCGCGGCGACGAGCTGGCCGCGGGCTAAGCCGCGCGCCCCCGGGTCGGGTTCGGACCCGGGGCGGCAACCTGTTGCGGCCCTTGGCGTTCGTCCGTACGTTGGGGGGAGTCGCCCGGTACGCCGTGCCGACCTGTGCCGCTTGCGAATCGCGTGTCCGCGAGCGCGCGGCTGGTCACACAGGGGTACCACCGGCGTGTTCATAGATCCGGCTGCTCAACGATCAAGGACCCGCGCGACGTCGCGGTGGAGTATAGATCATCATGGGAGACCTTCCCCTCGCGCCGTTCGTGGGCGCCCTGGGCGTACTCTCGGCTGTGATCGCCTTTGTGCTCGGACGGAAGTCCGGGCGTCAGGTTGAGATCGCCGAGCAGCAGCGTGCGAAAGCCACGGCCGAAGACACGGCCGGCCGGATTCTCGACGAGGCCAAGCGGGAGGCCGAGACGTTGCGCAAGGGCGCGATTGTCTCCGGCAAGGAGGAAGTGCTTCAGCTTCGTGAACAGCACGAGGTCGAAGTCCGCCAGCGCCGCGGCGAGGTCGAGAAGGAAGAGAAGCGCGTCATGGAGCGCGAGGCGCAGCTCGATCGCGCGCGTGAGTCGCTCGAGGGACGCGAGCAGGAGCTGCAGCGCCGCCAGAGCGACATCGGACGCCGGGAACAGGTCGCCGCGTCGCGTGAGCAGGAGCTCGAGAAGCTGGTCGCGGAAGAGCGTCGCCGCCTGGAGCAGCTCGCCGGGCTGAGCGCGGAGCAGGCAAAGGCCGAACTCGTGCGTCGCCTCGAAGATGAGGCGATGGCCGATGCCGCCAGTCGCCTCCGCGAGATTCGCGAGTCGGCCAAGCGGAACGCCGAGCGGGAGGCCAAGAAGATCGTGGCGCTCGCGGTCCAGCGCGTGGCGGCCGAAACGACGGCCGAAACCACGGTCTCGGCCGTGTCGCTGCCCAACGACGAAATGAAGGGACGTATCATCGGGCGTGAGGGCCGGAACATTCGGGCCTTCGAACTCGCCACCGGTGTGGACGTGATCATCGATGACACCCCCGATACGGTGGTGGTGTCGTGCTTTGATCCGGTCCGCCGGGAAACGGCGCGGCTGGCGCTCGAGAAGCTCGTGAGCGATGGCCGCATTCATCCCGGGCGGATTGAGGAAGTGGTCGCCAAGGCTCGCAAGGAAGTGGACGCCGCCATCATCGAAACCGGCGAGCAGGCCGCGTACGATGTCGGGGTCGCGGGTTTGCATCCGGAGCTGGTCAAGCTCATCGGGCGCATGCGGTGGCGCACGAGCTACGGGCAGAACATTCTCGCGCACAGCAAGGAAGTCGCGTGGCTCGCCGGCATGATGGCCGCCGAGCTCGGGCTGGACGTCGCGCTCGCCAAGCGTGGCGCGCTGCTCCACGACATCGGCAAGGTGCTCACGCACGAGCATGAGGGCACGCACGTGCAGCTCGGTGTGGAGGTCGCCACCAAGTACGGCGAGAACCCGCTGGTGGTGAACTGCATCGCGGCCCATCACGACGACGTGCCGCATGAGAGCGAAGTGTCGGTCCTCGTGCAGGCCGCCGACGGCATTTCCGGTTCGCGCCCCGGCGCGCGCCGCGAAGCGTTCGAGACGTACGTGAAGCGCCTCGAGGGGCTCGAGAAGATCGCGTCGAGCTATCGGGGCGTGGAGCGCGTCTTTGCCATTCAGGCCGGACGCGAAGTGCGGGTGGTCGTGACGCCGGAGCAGGTGGACGACGCGCGCATGACCGCGCTCTCGGAAGAGATCGCGCGGCGCATCGAATCCGAGCTGCAGTATCCGGGGCAGATCAAGGTGGTGGTGATTCGCGAAAGCCGGGCGGTGGATTTTGCGCGCTGAGCTGATCGACGGAAAGGCGATCGCCGAAGCGATCCGCGGCGAGGTCGCGGTAGACGTGGCGCGCCTCACCGCGCTCGGCGTGGTGCCGGGGCTCACGGTGGTGCTCGTGGGCGACGACGCCGCCAGTGCGACGTACGTCGGGGCGAAAGAGAAGGCGTCGAAGGCGGCGGGGATGAAGGGCGAAACGATTCGCCTCCCCGCGGCGACGACGCAGGCGGAACTGCTCGCGCTCGTCGAGCGGCTGAACGCCGATCCGACGGTGCACGGCATTCTCGTGCAGATGCCGCTGCCGAAGCATATCGATCCCGACACGGTCATTCGTCACATCCTGCCCGAGAAGGACGTCGACGGCTTTCACCCAGTGAATGTGGGCAAGCTGCTCATCGGGCACACCGATGGCTTCGTGTCGTGCACACCGGCGGGCGTGATCGAACTGCTGCTCCGCAGCGGTGTGGAGACGCGCGGGGCCGAAGCGGTGATCGTTGGGCGCAGCAACATCGTCGGCAAGCCAATGGCCGCGCTGCTCGTGCAGGGGCGTGCTGGCGGCGACGCCACGGTGACCGTGTGCCATAGCCGGACGAAGGATCTGGCGGCGCACACGCGTCGCGCCGATATCCTCATTGCGGCCATCGGTCGCGCCGAGATGATCACTGGCGACATGATCAAGCCGGGCGCCGTGGTGATCGACGTTGGGATGAACACCAAGCCCGATGCCACGAAGGCGAAGGGCACGCGGCTCTGTGGCGATGTGCACTTTGACAGCGCCGTCGAGGTCGCGTCGAAGATCACGCCGGTACCGGGTGGGGTCGGGCCGATGACCATCGCCATGCTGTTGCGCAATACGGTGCGCGCAGCGGAACGCACGCTGGCCTGAGCATGCCCCCGCGTCGCACCAGCGGCTATGGGCCGTCGGTGCCCGCCGACGCGCCGCCGGGCAGCGCCCCGGAAGCGGCGATCCCCGTGCACACCCTCACGGCGGCCGCCAAGGACGTCATCGAAGGCGCATTTCCGCCGGTGTGGGTGCGCGGCGAGGTGAGCAACTTCATCAATCACCGCAACGGCCACTGGTACTTCACGCTCAAGGACGCCGAAGCGCAGGTGAAGTGCGTCGTGTGGAGTAGTGCAGCGCGGCGCATTCCGGCACCGCCCGACGACGGCATGCAGGTGGTGGCCCTCGGGCAGATGACCGTCTGGCCGGTCCGCGGCGATCTCCAGTTCTCCGTGCGCGCCATCGAAGCCGAAGGCGACGGGCTCTGGCGCAAGGCGCTGGAGCAGACGCGCGTGCGGCTGGAAGCCGACGGCCTGCTGGATCCGGCCCGGAAGCGCGCCTTGCCGGCGTTTCCGCGCCGTATTGCCGTGATCACGAGCCCCGACGGCGCCGCGATGCACGACATCATCACCGTGACGCGCAGTCGCAGCGCCGACGTGGAACTGGTGATCATTCCGGCGGCCGTGCAGGGGGACGCCGCCCCGGAGTCGCTCGTGGCGGCGATCGAGCGCCTGGGCCGGTGGCGTGACGCCGACCTGCTGATCATCGGGCGCGGCGGTGGCAGCCGCGAAGACCTGTGGGCGTTCAACGACGAGCGGGTCGCGCGCGCCCTCGCGGCGTGCCCGATCCCCACGGTCTCGGCGGTCGGTCATGAAACGGACATCTCGATCTGCGATCTCGTCGCCGATGTGCGAGCCGCCACCCCGTCGGCCGCTGCCGAGCTGGCGGTGCCGGCGCGACGCGAGGTCATCGCCCGGGTCGCCGCGCTGGCGACGCGCCTCGCCAACGCGGCCAAGCGCCGCGAGGATCGGGCGGTGGCCACGCTGAAACAGACGCGGGAGCGGTTCGCCATGGCGGGCGCCCGGCTTGCCGAGCGTCGTCGCGCACGGTTGGAAGGCGTGGCCGGGCGACTGCATGCGCTCTCCCCGCTGAGCACCCTCGCGCGGGGCTTCGCGGTGGCGCGAACGCCTGGGGGTGCTACTTTGAGCGTACGTAGTGCGTTCACCCCGGGTGCAGCCTTTGAACTCTGGTTGCAGGACGGGATCGTCGAAGCGGTGGCCGGCGAACAGCGGCCGCTGCCCGACGGGATGCCGACCAGCCTGACCAGCCCCACCCCGGAGGAGCGGACGTGACCTTCGAGCAATCGCTCGCCCGACTGGAAGAGATCGTGCGCGATCTCGAGCGCAGCGACCTCGACCTCGATCAGGCCCTGCGCCTGTTCGAGGAAGGGATCGGGCATCTGCGTACCGCCGGGGATTCGCTCAAGACCGTGGATGCCCGGGTGCAGCAGCTCGTCGAGGCCGCCGACGGCTCGTTCTCCGTCACCGAGCTCGCGAGCTGACGCCGTGGACGCGACCATGCTGACGCCAACGCCACCGCTCTCCTTCACGCGGGAACGCGCCGATGTGCAGCGCGCGCTCGACGGCTTCTGCGCGCGCTGGTTGGGTGACATCGCGCCCCTGACCGCCGAGGCGATCCGCTATGCGCTCCTCGGCGAAGGCAAGCGCCTGCGCGCGATCCTCCTCATCGAGGCGTATCGGGCCTGCGGGGGGACCGGCGATGCGACGGAACTCGCCGCCTCGATCGAAGTCGTGCATGCCTATTCGCTCGTGCACGACGATCTGCCGTGCATGGACGACGATGACGTGCGGCGCGGTCGCCCGACGGTGCACCGCGTGTATGGCGTACCGGTCGCGACCGCGGCCGGGCTCGCCATGGTGCCGCTGGCGGCCCGGAGCGCGTGGCACGGCGCCAAGGCCATGGGGCTGGCCGACGAGGTGGCGGCGGCGATCGTCCGCGACCTCATGAACGCCTCCGGGGCTGGCGGGATGATCGGCGGGCAGCTGCTCGACCTCGAGGCCGAGGGGGTCCACCTCACCCTCGACGGGATGGAGCGCGTCCACCGCCTCAAGACCGGGGCGCTGATCATGAGCGCCGTCACGGTGGGGGCCCGCGCCGCACTGGCGCCGGATGCCCGGGTGGAGGCGCTCGCCCGCTATGGCGCCGCCATCGGGCTGGCCTTCCAGATCGCCGACGACGTCCTCGATATCACGGCCACGACGGACCAGCTCGGAAAGACGGCTGGGCGGGACCTCGATCTCAACAAGAGCACCTACCCGGCGCTCCTCGGAATTGAGGGAGCAATCGAACGGGCTGTGGCGTTGGTCGACAGCGCCTGTTCGTCCCTGGCCAGTGAGGGGTTGCTCACCCCCACGCTCGAACAACTGGCTCGGTACATCGTCGAACGCCGGTCCTGACCCCCGATCTCATGTCCATCCTCGAAGGCATCCAGTCTCCCGCCGATATTCGTCGCCTGTCTCGCGACGAACTGCGCACACTCGCCCAGGAGATGCGCGACCGGCTCATCGACGTGTGCTCCCGCACCGGCGGCCACATCGGGGCCGGGCTGGGCGTCGTGGAGCTCACGATCGCCCTGCACACCGTCTTCGACACGCCGACGGACCAGTTGGTGTGGGACGTGGGACATCAGGCGTACCCGCACAAGCTGCTCACCGGGCGCAATGCCCGCATGGAAACGCTGCGGCAGGAAGGCGGGCTCTCCGGCTTCCTCAAGCGCACCGAGAGCGAGTACGACACCTTCGGCGCCGGCCACGCGGCCACGGCGATCTCCGCGGCCCTCGGCATGGCCGCGGGTCGCGACGTGCTCGGCGAGTCGTTCAAGGTCGCCGCGGTCATCGGCGACGGCTCGCTGGGATCGGGGCTCGCCTACGAGGGGCTGAACAACGCCGGCCACTCGGAGCGCGACTTCATCGTCGTGCTCAACGACAACGAGATGTCCATCGCGCCCAACGTCGGCGCGATGCACAAGTATCTCACGAGCATTCAGCGCAACCCGCTGTACAACCGGCTGCGCTCGCGTATCGGCGACATCGTCGATCATGCGCCGGGCCCGTTCCAGTCGGCCGGGACGCTGCTGCGGAAGTGGGAAGAGAGCGTCAAGTCGTTCCTGACGCCGGGCGTGCTGTTCGAAGAGCTCGGCTTCCGCTACTTCGGCCCGATCGACGGCCACGACATCGATGCGCTGCTCGACACGTTCACGGCGGTGCGCGATCTCAAGACGCCGCGCCTCGTGCATGTGATCACCAAGAAGGGGAAGGGCTTCCCGGCCGGTGATCACGGGGAGAAGTGGCATGCGCTGCCGCCGGGCCACGATCCCTCCACCGGCAAGCAGCTCAACGTCACGGCGGGCAATCCGGCGTACACGGCGGTCTACGGCAAGGGGCTCGTGGAGCTCGGTGCCGAGCGCGCCGATGTCGCGGTCATCACCGCGGCCATGCCGAGCGGCACGGGGACGACCCAGTTCGGAAAGCTCTATCCGAACCGGTTCTTCGATGTGGGCATCGCCGAAGGCCATGGCGTGACCTTCGCCGCCGGTCTGGCCACGCGGGGCGTCCGTCCGGTCGTCACGATCTACTCCACGTTCCTGCAGCGTGGCTACGACAACGTGATTCACGACGCCGCGATTCAGAAGCTGCCGGTCGTCTTCGCGATGGATCGCGCCGGACTGGTCGGGGAAGACGGCGAGACGCATGCCGGCCTCTACGACATCGCGTACATGCTCACCGTGCCCAACATGACGGTGACGGCGCCCAAGGACGGCACGGAGATGCTCGGCCTGCTGCGTGCCGGCGTCGAGCAGAACGAGGGGCCGTTCTGTCTGCGCTACCCGCGCGATGCGTCGCCCGATGTGCCGGTCGAGATGAAGGACATTCCGGCCACGCCGTACGCCACGTGGGAAGTGCTGCGGCGCGGGAAGGAGGTGGCCATCCTCGCCGTTGGCACGATGGTCGGGCCGTCGATGGCCGCCGCCGAGGCGCTGGCCGCCGAAGGGCTCGATGTCACCGTCGTGAACTGCCGCTATCTCAAGCCCTACGATCAGGTGACGCTCGCGGCGATCCTCGCCGACCATTCGCACGTGCTGACCGTGGAGGAAGGCATTGTGATCAACGGCTTCGGCGCGTACATGAGCACGGTGATCAATCGACAGGCGCCGGGCGTGCGGGTGGCCGTGCACGGCGTCCCCGACAAGATCATCTACGCCGCGCCGCGCAAGAAGCAGCTCGCGGCGATCGGACTGGACGCCGCCGGGATCGCCGATCGCGTGCGCGCGTTGCACGAGTCGGAAGCCCTCGCCGGCTGATGCGAGTCGGCGTCATTGGTCATCGCGGGTATGTCGGGCTGCCAGCCATTCTGGGGACGCTGCTCGATCTGGCACCGGAATACGGACTGACGCTCGCCTTCGAGAACGATCTCTGGGAGATCGCCGAAGAGGGCGAGCGACTGGGCGAGGCGACGTCGTGCGACGCGCTGATCACCCTGGGTGGTGACGGCACGTTGCTCCGTGGCGCGCGCTATCTCGATGGCCATGCTGTCCCCATTCTCGGCATCAATCTCGGACGCCTCGGGTTTCTGACGAGCTGCAGCGGCGCCGAGTTCGAGGAGGGCGTGCGGCGGTTTGCGCAGGGGCACTATGAGGTCGAGCCGCGTATGGCCCTCGAGTCGTGCGCCCTCAACCGCGATGGCGAAGAGCGCTGCGCCTGGCGCTCGCTCAACGACGTGGTCCTTCACAAGGGCGGATTCGCGCGCGTGGTGCGCTTCTCGGTCTTCGTGAACGACGAACCCATCGGCTCCTACTCGGCGGACGGGCTCGTGATCTCGACGCCCACCGGATCCACCGGCTACTCCCTCTCCGCAGGCGGGCCGATCGTGGTGCCGAGCATGGACAGCATCGTGCTCACGCCGGTGTCGCCGCACACGCTGGCGATGCGTCCGCTGGTGCTGCCGGCCGAAGTCGAAGTGAAGGTGCGCGCCGATGACGGGCCGGAAGAACTCCTCGTCACCATCGACGGGCAGGTCGGCACCACGTTCACGGGTGGCGAGACCCTCGTGATCCGTCGGGCCCCGAGCCCGGTTCAGATTGTGCGGTTCCCCGGCACGACGTTCTTCACGCGGCTGCGTCGCAAGCTCGGGTGGGGCGGGTTGTCGGAACGCGACGGCGACACGGTCTGAGTCGACGCGTCTGATCTCCACGCTCGCGGTCGTCACCGATGCTCGTTGAACTCCGCATCCGGAACGTCGCTGTCATCGACACCGTCGCCCTGCCGCTGGCGGCGGGGCTGAATGTTCTCACGGGCGAAACGGGCGCCGGCAAGTCGCTGATCATTGGCGCCCTGGGCATGTTGCTGGGGGAGCGCACGGCCGCCGATCGCGTACGCCCCGGCGCCGAGCGCGCCACCGTCGAAGGCGTGTTCGACATCAGTGCCCAGCGTGACCTGCGGCAGCGGCTTGATGCGCGGGGGATCGAAGCCGAGGAGGATCTGCTGGTCCTCAAGCGCGAGGTGCTCGCGGCGGGTCGCTCGCGCGCCTGGATCAATGGCGCCCCCGTCAGCGCGAGTGTGTTGGCCGACGTCGGCAGCCTGCTCGTGAGCGTGCATGGCCAGCACGAGTCGCGGCAGTTGCTCGAGCCCGACGCCCAGCGCGATGTGCTCGATGCGTATGCGCAGTGCGAGGAGGTGCGCGCCCGCGTGGCGAGTGCATACGCCGACGTGCAGGCGCTCCGCACGCGCGAACGCGAACTCGAGCAGCAGCGGACCGATGCCGCCAAGCGCGCGGACTATCTGCGCTTTGTCGTGCGGGAGATCGACGAGATCAATCCCGTGGTCGGCGAAGATGAGGCACTCGATGCCGACATCCGCCGCCTGTCGCACGCCGAAGAGCTGCAGGGGCTCGCGGCGCAGGCGGCGTCCGCCATCAGTGGGGAGGAGCGCGCCGCGCTCACGCGGCTGGCGCAGGTGCGTCGCGCCCTCGCGTCGCTGATGCGGATCGACCCGTCGCTCGAGCGGCTCCAGGCCGGGTTTGATGGCGCGGTGTACGCGCTGGAGGAGTTGGCCTCCGAGCTCGAAACGTATGCCGAGGAGATCGAGGCGGACCCTCAGCGGTTACGGGTGCTCGAGCGCCGCCGCGATGCGCTGCTGGGGCTGATGCGCAAGCACGGGCCCACCGTCGAGGAGGTGCGGCGCACCCTCGACGAGGCGCGACGCGAGTTGGAGCTGGTGGACCACGGCGCACTCGATCTGGCGGCCATCGCCGAGAAGCGCGCGACGGCGGAGGGCGCCCTCGTGGAAGCGGCCGCCGAGCTGACGCGCGCCCGGCAGTCGCACGCGAAGCGTCTCGGCGATGCCGTGAGCGCCTTGCTCCCCGATCTCGGCATGGCGCACGGCCAGGTGCAGGTTCAGCTGGCGCCGCGGGAGAGCATCGGCCCCGACGGCGCCGAACAGGTCCAGTTTCTCGCGGCACTCAACGCTGGCAGTGACCTGCGCCCGCTCGGGCGACTGGCGTCGGGCGGCGAACTGTCGCGCGTGATGCTTGCCCTCAGCACGGTGCTCGCCAGCCTGCAGCAGGTCCCCACGCTCGTGTTCGACGAAGTGGACGCCGGCGTGGGTGGCGCGGTGGCCTGGCAGGTGGGCGCGCTCATGCGGCGCGTGGCCGCGCATCATCAGGTGCTGGCGATCTCGCATCTCGCACAGATCGCCGCGCGGGCCCATCACCACATCGTGGTGCAGAAGAGCGCGGTGGGGACGGTCACGACCTCAGATACATCGGTCGTCGTTGACGAAGCGCGCGTGGTGGAGATCGCCCGCATGTTGGGCGGCGATGCCGATCGCGAAGTGAGCCGGGCGCACGCCCGCGAACTCCTCGATCGCGGGGCGGAGGCACCCGAGGCCGTGCCGAAGCGCAGCGGCACGAACGCGAGCGCCGCCGCGGGCGCTCAGCGCCGCGGAAAGCCGCGGTAGACGCGCAGTTCGAGACGTTCGGTGGCGACGGCGGGCACCGCACCGCCGCTCGCACCCAGCGGCTCGGTGTGCGTGTAGATCACTTCGGCCGGGAAGCGACTCCGCCCGCGCGTGTAGCTCGCCAGCGTCGAGAACGTGGCGCCGATGGACACCGCGCGGAGCGTGCGTGACGGCGTCAGGTCGGTGGTGACGCCGCCGGCCAGCGAATCGGCGCCGAGGGCGCGATAGCTGTCCTCACCCCAGTGGCGCAGCAAGAGCGCGCCGGAGAGCCCAAAGAACTGACCGATCGCCACACGCGGTGCGAGTTCGAGGTCATACCGCATGCCCAGCGCACGCGTCGCCTGACCCACCTGCACCGGCGCGAACAGTCCGGCGACGTCGCGAAATGGGAGAATCACCGCCACCGCATCACTCAGGGGCTTGGCGGCCCGGAGCGTGGCCGACAGCCACAGGCGCCGCGACCATACCAGATCGGTGGTGCTCCGCACGAGCAGGGCGTTTGCGCCTTCGCCGATCGGCACGTCGAACGCGTCATCGGTGCGATCCGCACCAGCCACGCCAAAGCGCCACCCCGCGGTGATGGTGCTGCGCACCGCGCGCCGATTCTCGAAGAGGCGCGTGACCTGATCCGCGCGGAACGAATCGAAGAGGAGATAGGTCGCGGTCAGGTCGATGTCGCCAATTCCGGCGCGGCGCGTGTTGCCACGCGTGGCGTACCCCACGCGAAACGCGCTGTCGGACGCGATGCGCGAAAAGCCGCCGCCCGGGCCCATGATCGTGGTGGCGGGCACCGGGGCCGCGCTGCTGGTGAGGTTCGTGATCCCGAGGGCCACGAAGTCGGAGCGCAGGGCCGCGATCGTGGCGGAGACCGCGGTCTGCACGCTCGAACCGCTCACTGGCACCACCGGTGCGCCGGCGGCCGTGCCCGTACCGTACAGCGCTGCGAGGGCCGAGCGGACCGTGAGCGAGCGCGAGAGGAGCGTCTGCGCCCCCATGGCGTTGGCGCGGATGACATCACACCCCGTCGCCGCCGCGACCGCGCAGCGCGCCAGTTCGCCCGACAGCGTGGAACGCGCGGCGTCGATCTGCGCGAGGAGGGCGCCGTTGGTGCCCCGGGCCCCACTGCCGGTGGCCGTCGCCGCCGGATTGATCCCGATGTCCGTCGCCGCCCCGGTGCGATTCAGCAGGAACTGCGTGGCATCACGCGACTCCACATACGGCACGACGAGGCGCAGCGACAGCCGCTTCGTCACGCCGTAGTCCACGGAGAGCGGCGCGATGCTCTGGCGAACAGCCGCCCGCGTCTCGAGCGCCCCCAGTGACAGCTGGAACTTGCTGTCGCCGGTCAGCGTGCGCAGGGCCGTCTCGGCCGCGCTGAGCGTCGGAAACTGCGCGACGCCGGCTGCCGACGTGTTGAAGCCCCCATAGAGCGGCTGGCGCGTCAACCCGCCACTCCCATTGGGGGTGTAGACGCTCGTGTAGTCGTTCCAGAGCCCCCCGATGCCGAAGCGCCAGCCGCGCTTGGGCAGGGGGATCGCATCGTCTCCGACCCCGGTGACGGTCTGCGCCGCGGCCGACTGGGCGAGACCATGCCAGGCCGCCAGAAGCAGCGCCGCCACGCACACGCGGCGCGGGAAGTGGTCGAAACGAGAGGTCACGGCAACAGGGACAGAGACAGGCCGGTCATCGAACGTCACCGGCCGAACCGGCTAGATTAGCCCCCCATGAGAGCAGGGTCAACGAAGCGGTCCGGCCTCGCTCACGTTCCGCTCCTCCTGTCGCAGCAATCCCGTGCATATCCCGTCCGTCCCCTGGCAGCTGACTGGTAACCACTGGCTCACCTTGCCGTGCATCAATCCCGCCGATGGCGCGGTGCACGCGCTGGGGGTGTTGCACCGCGGCGCCCGCGCCGCCATCGAGTTTGCCGGCGCCCCCGACTTTGCCTCCGGACGGGGTACCCCGCTGCTGGGCCCGGTGTTGCGCGTCGAAGGGGAGATCCGCGCGCTGGCGGCCGAAGGGATCGCGTGGGAACGGGCGGCGGGATGGCTGCCGACCTTCACCTGCACGGTCGGCTCGTTGCTCGTCCGCGGCACCATCTTCGCGCCGTACGGACGCGATGCGGACATGGCCGGCGCGGTCTATACCCTCGCCATCGAGAATCGTGGTGAGCGGGACCTGGCGATCGAGGTGGCCCTCGAGGGCACGCTTGGGCACCGGCAGCAGCGCGTGCGCACGCCGCGCCCCTTCGACGACGAGCACGTCGTCAGCCTCGGCGCCGATGACGTGATTCTTCTCGAGGGCGCCGCGATCCCCGGGATGGCAGCCGTCGCGCTCACGGCCGATGGACCGGCCACGCTGGAGGTGCCGGCCGGTTCGTCGCGCACGCCCGCGCCGTTCGCCATTCGGCGGGCGCTCACGGTACCGGCACGCGGCACCGTGCAGACCGCCTTCTATCTCGCCGTGGGTCCCGAACGCGATGGCGCGCAGGCGACGGTCGGCGTCCTGCGTCGGCGCGGTTGGCGGGCGTTGCTCACCGCCACGCGGGAAGCGCTGCTCTCCCTCGAACAGGTGACCGGTGTCGAGTGGATGGATCGCCTTATTCATCGCAATCTGCTCTTCGCGTACTTCTACGCCGTGGGGCGCGGACTCGATGACGCGCAGTACTACCTCGTGCGCTCGCGCGCACCATGGCACGCAGCGGGATGCACGGTGCGCGACTGGGAGGCGCTGATGTGGACGCTGCCGGCGGTGCAGCTCGCCGATGGCGGGCTGGCCCGCGAGCTCCTGATGCGTGCCTGCGAACTGCACGGCTACGCACCCGGGCAGGGCGTGCACTATCTCGACGGGACGCTCTTTCAGCCGGGGTTCTGTCTCGAGGGGCCGGCGGCCTTCGCGATTGCGACCGATCGCTACATCCGCGACACGCGCGATGAGCAGATCGTCGAGGATCCAGTCGTGGCCGATACGCTCTATCTCGCCTCCGACGATATCGCGGCGCGGCGTGACGAGCACGTGCCCCTCTATGGCACCGAGGTCACGCTGGCGGGCGCGCCCGCGCCGTACCCGTTCACCCTGCACGGCAATGCCGTGGTGGCGCTGGCCCTTGATGTGTTCCGCCGTACGCTCGACGAAGAAGCGGCGGCGGCGATCGAAGACCCGGCCGCGGTGCGGGCGGCCATTCGCCGCCACTTTGCCGTGGATCGTGGCGAGAAGGCCCGACTGGCGACCGCGGTGGATCTGGCGGGCGGCGCGGCCCTCGAGGACGATCCGGTGGGATCGCTCCTGTGGCTCCCCATGCACGAGGCGATCGATCGCGACGATACGCTCTTCCGGCGCACCGCCCGCGCCGTTCGGGCGGCCGACCAGCCCGTCGAGGCGGCGCGGCCGTTGGTGCCCGAGCTCGCCCGGCTGCTGGGCCCCGAGGGGCAGGAGGTCCTCAGCTGGCTCCGACGGGCGCCGCTCGACAATGGCATTGCCGCCGAACTGGTGGACGGGGAGGGGCGCGCCTTGGGGAACGGCGCCGACGCCGCGCTGGCTGGATTGCTGGCCTACACGGTCTGGTATGCGGCTCACGCGCTGGGGCTCCGCGAGTAGCCCCGACGCCCCGCCGCATCCGCTTGTCCGGCCGCGGCGGGGTCGCTAAGATGCTCCCCGTGGGTTGAAGCACGCGGGAATAGCTCAGTTGGTAGAGCACAACCTTGCCAAGGTTGGGGTCGCGGGTTCGAGTCCCGTTTCCCGCTCTGTGAAGGATTTGGTCGAGCATGACATCGCAACGGGAGCGCCTCGCGCTCCCGTTTTGCGTTGGTGCCTGCGTCGAGGTAAGCTGGTCAGGCCGGACCCGGGTGGCGAAATCGGTAGACGCGAGGGACTTAAAATCCCTTATCCGCAAGGGTGTGTGGGTTCGAGTCCCACTCCGGGTACTCCAGTCAACGCGAGGGCCGCGGCCCACCGCGACCCCGTCGGCCGTCGTGACGGCGGATCAACTCGATTCAGGGAGCAGGGCGTGCGAACGGTCCAGGATACGAAGGGCGTGACGTGGATTTGCCTCGAATTGCCGGAAGTACCGGTCGACCAGCGTGCGGCCGCCGGCAATCGTGACGTCGTGGCCATTGAATGCAACTCGGGGGCCGACCGCGCCATCGCGCTCGTGGCCCCGGGGTGGGATGATGATCTCGATGACGCCGCCCTGGTGCAGGTGATCACCAGCGCGCTGACCTGAGATGACCATATCGCGCTTCGCCGATCCGGCGCCCGTCGGCCACCACATCAACGGCCAGCGTATCGCCGGCGCGAGCGGTCGCACGCAACCGGTGTACGACCCGCTCGCGGGGCGCGCGGCGCGCGACGTGGTGCTCGCCTCCGAGGCGGAGGTGGACGCCGCCGTGCGTGCCGCCCATGACGCGTGGCAGAGCTGGCGGGACGTCCCCGTGCTGCGGCGCACCCGCATCCTCGCGCGCTTTCTCGAACTGCTGCACACACATCGCGACGAACTCGCGGCCATCATCACCGCCGAGCATGGCAAGGTGTTCGCCGATGCCCAGGGCGAGGTCACGCGCGGCATCGAAATCGTGGAATTCGCGTGCGGGCTACCCACGCTCCTGAGTGGGCGGCACAGCGATCAGGTGAGCACCGGCATCGACAACTTCACGTTGCGCCAGCCGCTGGGCGTGTGCGTGGGCATCACGCCGTTCAACTTTCCGGTGATGGTGCCGCTGTGGATGATTCCGGTGGCGCTGGCCTGCGGCAACACGTTCGTGCTCAAGCCAAGCGAACGCGATCCGTCGGCGTCGCTACGGCTCGTGGCGCTCCTCGAGGAGGCGGGGCTGCCGCCGGGCGTGCTCAATGTGGTGCAGGGCGATCGCGTGGCGGTGGACGCGCTGCTCGCACACCCCGACGTCCGCGCGGTGAGCTTCGTGGGCTCCACCCCAGTCGCGCGTCATGTGCACCAGACGGCGACGGTGCACGGCAAGCGCGTTCAGGCGTTGGGTGGGGCCAAGAACCACCTCGTGGTCATGCCGGATGCCGATCCGACGCAGGCGGTGGATGGCCTTGTCGGGGCCGCCTTCGGCTCGGCGGGCGAGCGCTGCATGGCGATCAGCGTCGCGGTCCTCGTTGGCGCGGCGGGCGATGCCATCATGCCTGCGCTCGAGGCACGGACCCAGGCGCTGGTGGTTGGCGACGGCATGGAGGCCCGGACCGAGATGGGCCCCATCGTGACCGCCGAGGCGCGTGACCGGATCGCCGGTTACATCGCGGCGGGCGTGGAGGCGGGGGCGACGCTCCGGGTGGACGGTCGGGCGCACCCGGCGGCCCGCGGCGACGGGTACTTCCTGGGCGGCACGCTCTTCGATCATGTGACCCCCGACATGCGCGTGTATCGGGATGAGATCTTTGGGCCGGTGCTCTGTTGCGTCCGTGTGCCCGACTTCGAGGCGGCAGTCGCGCTGGTGAACAGCCATGCCTTTGGGAACGGCGTCGCCTGCTATACCCGGAGCGGTCACGTCGCGCGTGAATTCACCCGCCGCGTTGAGGTGGGGATGGTGGGGATCAATGTGCCGATCCCGGTCCCGATGGCCTGGCATGGCTTCGGCGGCTGGAAGTCCAGCCTCTTCGGCGACCACCACGTCTACGGCGAGGAAGGGGTGCGCTTCTACACCCGGCAGAAGTCGGTCATGCAGCGCTGGCCGGACGACGTCGCGGAAGGCGCCAGCTTCGTCATGCCCACGTCACGCTGAGGCGCGATCGGTATATCTTGTGAGGCATGTCCGACGTCGTCGCCCTCGCCTCCGAGCTCCTCGCCATTGAGTCCACCACCGGTCGCGAACGCGACGCGGTGGACTTCGTCTCCCGCTGGCTGGTCAACCGCGGCTGGAACGTGTCGCTGCAGGAGGTGGAACCCGGCCGCTCCAACGTCTGGGCGACCCGGAAGGGGGGCGGCGTCACGCTCTCCACGCACCTCGACACGGTGCCCCCGTTCATCCCGCCGCGGCTCGACGGCAATCGCCTCTACGGGCGTGGTGCGTGCGATGCGAAGGGCATCGCCGCCGCGATGATGATGGCGGCGCAACGTTTGGCGGAGCAAGGCGAGGAGCGGGTTGATCTGCTCTTTGTCGTCGGTGAAGAGAAAGGCTCACCGGGCGCGCGCGCCGCCAATCGCCTGCCGGCGACGAGCCGCTATCTCGTCAACGGCGAGCCCACCGAGAGCAAGCTCGCCTCAGGGTGCAAGGGCGCGCAGCGCCTCATTGTGCGGGTGCGCGGTCGGGAGGCCCACTCGGCCTACGCCCACCTGGGGAGCAGCGCGCTGGAGCCGCTGCTCGAATTGCTCCCGCAGCTCAAGCAGCTCACCCTGCCGACCGACGACGTTCTCGGCGCGACGACGTACAACATCGGCGTGCTGCGCGCCGGCACCGAGGCGAACATTGTCCCGGGGTTGGCTGAGGCCGAGCTCATGATCCGGCTGGTGGGTGATGTCGCGCCGGTGAAGGCGGCCTTCGCCGCGTGGGCTGGCGACAAGGCGGAGTTGGTGTGGGGCTCGCACATTCCCGCGCAGCGCTTTGATGTGCTCAGCGGGTTCGAGGTCGAACCCGTAGCCTATACCAGCGATATTCCCCTGCTCGACAAGTGGGGCGCGCCGCTGCTGTTCGGGCCCGGCTCCATCCACGTGGCCCATACGCCGCTCGAGTACATCGACGTGGCGGAACTCGAGGCGTCGGTCGACGCCTACGCTCGCATCGTTCGCACTCTTCTCGCATGACGACTCCTGTCACTCGTTGGCCGGTCGCCGTTCTCGGCGCGACCGGTGCCGTGGGCCAAGCATTCATTCGCTGCCTCGACGGCCATCCCTGGTTCGATCTCATCGAAGTCGCGGCCTCCGAGCGCAGCACGGGCAAATCGTACCGTGACGCGGCGCGGTGGCTCGAGGGCGTGTTGCCGGCGAACGTCGCGCGCCTGACCGTGAAGGGCTGCACCCCCGACGAGGTGACGGCGCCGATCGTCTTCTCCGCGCTCGATTCCGGTGTGGCCGGCGACGTCGAGGCCGCGTTTGCGAAGGCGGGGCGGCTCGTGCTGTCGAACGCCAAGAACTACCGCATGGCGCCGGACGTCCCGCTCGTGATCCCCGAAGTGAACGGCGACCATCTGGCGCTGCTCGAACACCAGCGCGCCGTGCGCGGCTGGCCCGGGGGCATCGTCACGAATGCCAACTGCGCCACGACCGTCATGGCGGCCGCACTCGCGCCGCTGCATCAGGCGTTCGGGGTGCGCCAGATCTTTGCGACCACGATGCAGGCGATCTCCGGCGCCGGCTATCCCGGCGTGCCCTCGCTCGACATCCTTGGCAACGTCATCCCGTACATCGGCGATGAAGAGCCCAAGATCGAGACCGAGATCGTGAAGCTGCTCGGGACCTACGCCGGGACGTCCATCACGCCGGCCCCGATCGTGACGAGTGCGCACGCCAACCGCGTGCCGGTGGAGAACGGCCACACCGTCTGCATGTCGGTGTCGTTCGAGACCAAGCCCACGCCCGAGCAGGCGCTCGAGGTGCTCCGTGCCTATCGCGGGTACGAGGCGGTGCGCGGACTGCCGTCGGCGCCGGAACCGGCGCTCATCATTCGCGATGAACAGGACCGGCCGCAGCCGCGGCGCGATGTGCAGATGGGGCGGGGCATGGCCACGACCGTCGGTCGCGTACGCGCGGACCATCTCTTCGATCTCCGTCTGGTCGCGATGTCGCACAACGTGGTCCGCGGCGCGGCCGGGGGCTCGGTGCTCAACGCCGAACTGTTGGTGAAGCTCGGCATGCTGACGGGGCTCACGCAGTGATCGTCTGCAAGTTCGGCGGCACGTCGGTGGCCGACGCGGAGGCGATCGGGCGGGTGATCGAGATCGTCACCAGCAAGCAGGCCGAACGCCCCGTGTGCGTGGTGTCCGCACTCGGCGGCGCGACGAATCAGCTTCTGGATCTCGCCCACAAGGCGGCCGCCGGCGAGCTGCTCACCGCGTTGCAGATCATCGAGCAGCTGCGCGACCGGCATCTGCGCGTGGCGCATGACCTGCTGGCGGGCACGCCCGAGGCGGATGCGGTCTCCGGTGAGATCGGCACGGCCTTCGACGAGCTCGCGCATCTGGCCGAAGCCTTTCGCACACTCGGGTATCTGACGCCGCGCTCGCTCGATACGGTCGCCGCCATTGGCGAACTGCTGTCGTCGCAGATCGTGGCCGCCGCCTTCCGCCGCCGTGGCTACGACGCGGTGTGGGTTGATGCGCGTGACGTCATGATCACCAACGACTTCTTCACGCGCGCCGAGCCCGACGCCGAGGCGATCGCCGACGCCTGCCGCGCGCGCCTCGTGCCGATGTTGCAGGACGGCAAGATCCCCGTGCTGGGTGGTTTTGTGGGCGCGACCAGCCAACGCGTCACCACCACGCTCGGTCGCGGCGGCTCTGACTACTCCGCTTCGCTGGTGGGGGCGGCGATCGACGCCACCGCGATCGAGATCTGGACGGACGTGGATGGCATGCTCACCGCCGATCCGCGCATCATTCCATCGGCACGGCTCATCGAGCGGATCAGCTTCGAGGAGGCGGCAGAACTCGCGGCGTTCGGCGCCAAGGTCCTGCACCCGGCGACCATCGCGCCGGCCGTGCAACGCGGCATTCCGGTGTTCGTGTACAACTCGCGGAAGCCGCAGGGCACCGGCACCATGATCGCGTTCGATGCCCCACGACTTCCCGTCCGTGCGCTGGCCGGCAAGCGGAGCACCACGCTCATCAAGCTGCGGTCCACGCGCATGCTTCTCGCGCCGGGCTTTCTGCGTCGGGTGTTCGAGGTCTTTGAGAATCACCGGACCTCAGTGGACGTCGTCACGACCTCCGAAGTCTCGGTCTCGGTGACGCTCGACGACGAAACGCATCTGGGTGAGATTCTGCAGGACCTCGCCGCCTTCGGTGATGTGGCGGTGAACCGTCGCGCCGGCGTGCTCGCCATTGTGGGTGCCGGCATCTCCGACGCCAGCAGTGCGATGGCCCAGGCGCTGGCGGCGATCGGCCCCATCCCCGTTCACATGGCGTCGCTCTCGGCCACGGGCATCAACTTCACGCTCGTCATCGACGACGAGCACGTGATGCCCGCGATGCAGCGCCTGCACGCCGCCTTCTTCGAGCAAGCGGCATGAGCCACGCGCCGGTACGGGTGGCCCTGGTGGGCATGGGCAAGATGGGGCGTGCGCTTGATGCGCTCGCGTCCGATCGTGGGTGCACCATCGTGGCACGCCTCGATGCGCCGGAGATGAGCCGCGGCCTGACCGCCGCCGATCTCAACGGCGCACAGGTCGCCATTGAGTTCACGACCCCCGAGTCGGCACTCCCGAATGCGTTACGGCTCCTCGCGCTCGAATGCCCGGTGGTCATCGGCACCACGGGGTGGACCGGGCAGCTCACGCAGCTCGAGGCCGCTGTGGCGACGCATCGGTGTGCGGCACTCTGGTCGCCAAACTTTTCGGTGGGCGTGCAGCTGTTTCTGCAGATCGCCGAAGACGCGGCGCGCCGGGCCCGTGACGTGCTCGGATTCGATGCGCACATTGTCGAGACGCATCACACGGCGAAGAAGGACGCGCCGTCGGGGACCGGGATCGCCATCGCCGAGCGGGTGGAAGCTGGCCTTGGGCGCGCGGTGCCGATCAGCAGCGTGCGCGTGGGCTCGGTGCCGGGCACCCATGAGCTCATTCTCGACGCGCCGTTCGAACAGATTCGCCTCGTCCACGAGGCCCGCGATCGGCGCGTGTTCGCCGATGGCGCCCTCACTGCGGCCCGATGGCTGGCGTCCGCCACGCCGGGAGCGGTGTATACCATGCGTGATGTTCTTGCCGGAGCCGCTTCATGAGCCCTACCGCCCGTCTGACGGGGTGCGGAACCGCCCTCTGCACGCCCTTCACCGCCGCCGGGGCGCTTGACGAGGCCGCCCTGCGCGCTTTCGTGGAGTGGCAGGTCACCGAAGGCGTGCACATGGTCATCCCCTGCGGCTCCACCGGCGAAGCGGTGACGCTCTCGCCCGCGGAGCATCGGCGCGTGGTCGAGATCACCGTGGAACAGGTGAACGGCCGGGTGCCGGTGATCGCTGGCGCGGGATCCAACGACACGCAGCGGGCCATCGCGACGTCTCGGGAGATGAAGGCCGTCGGTGCGACGCACCTGCTGCACGTCACGCCGATGTACAACAAGCCGCCGCAGCGTGCGCTCCTGGCGCACTTTCGCGCGATCGCGGATGCGTGCGACCTGCCGATCGTGATCTACAACGTGCCCGGGCGCACGGCGGTCAATCTCGAAGCGAAGACGTGCCTCGAGCTGGCCGCGGATCCGCGCTTTGTGGCGGTGAAGGAAGCCTCCGGCAACATGGCGCAGATTGCGACGATCATTCGCCACCGGCCAGCGCACTTCACGGTGCTGTCGGGCGACGATGGACTGACGCTGTCGGTCATGGCGCACGGTGGTGACGGCATCATCTCGGTCGTGTCCAACGTCATGCCAAAGGCCGTGGCGCAACTGTGTGCGGCGATGGCCCGCGGCGATCTCGCCGCGGCCCGCGCGCTCGATGCGCAGCTCGCCCCGGTGACCGACGCCTGTTTTGTGGAGAGCAACCCGATTCCCGCGAAGGCCATGCTCGCCATGATGGGCAAGATGCAGGATGTCCTGCGCTTGCCGCTGGTTCCGCTTGCCGACACGCATCGCCCTGCCGTGCGTGCCACGCTGAGCGCCGCCGGCATCTCGCTCCCCTAACGCGGGTTCCGCGTACCGTACGCGTCCTCGTCTCTTCTCGAGTCCGACCCATGGCTTTCACGCTCGCCGACCTCGAAGCGCGTTTCAACGATCCCCTCCTGCTCGATGGTGGGGCACCGCTGGTGCACGACGCGCAGCACCTCTTCGATCATGCGATTTCGCTGCTCGAGCGCGGCGAGATCCGCGCAGCGCAGCGGGATGCGCAGGGCACCTGGCACGCCGTGCCCTGGGTAAAGCGTGCGATCCTGCTCGGCTTCCGCCTCGGCAAAGTGGTGGAGATGGGGAATGCGGGCGCCTTCAGCTTCCTCGACAAGCACACGTATCCCACGCGTGAGTTTCGCGTGGAGCATCAGGTGCGCATCGTGCCGGGCGGCACGACGGTACGGCGCGGGTCGTATCTCTCGCCGAACGTGGTGTGCATGCCACCCGCGTACATCAACGTGGGCGCGTACGTTGGGCGCGGCACGATGGTCGATTCGCACGCCCTGGTCGGGAGCTGTGCGCAGATTGGCGAGCGCGTCCACCTCAGCGCAGCCGCACAGATCGGTGGCGTACTGGAACCGATCAATGCCTCGCCGGTCGTCATTGAAGACGACGTGATCGTGGGCGGCAATTGCGGTGTGTACGAAGGCACCGTGGTGAAGGCCAAGGCCGTGCTGGGCGCCGGGGTGATTCTCACGCGCGGCACGCCGGTGTACGATCTGGTAAAGGAGACGGTGCATCGCGCGAGCGCCGACTCACCGCTCGTCATTCCCGAAGGGGCCGTGGTGGTGCCGGGGGCGCGGCGCGTGACGTCCGCGTTTGGTGAGGCGCAAGGGTTGTCGCTGCAGACACCGGTCATCGTGAAGTACCGCGACGACAAGACCGATGCCGCCACCGCACTCGAGGCCTGGTTGCGTTGACCGACGCCGTGCCGCTGGTGGTGCGGGGGCGCATTCGCGCCCCCGGTGACAAGTCGATCAGCCACCGGGCGCTCATCTTTGCGGCCATGGCGAGCGGCGCGTCGCGCATTCGCGACATTCTCGCGTCGGCCGATGTGCAGGCGACGGCGGCGGCGCTACGAGCGATGGGCGCGGAAATTCCCGCGTTGAGCGACGATTTCGTGGTGCAGGGCGCGGGAGTGCGCGCGCTGCACTCACCGGCGCATGCGCTCGATTGCGCCAACAGCGGCACCACGACGCGGCTGCTGACCGGGTTGGTCGCCGGTCTGCCGGGCGTCGTGGCGCGTTTCGAAGGCGATGCCAGCTTGAGCCGCCGCCCCATGCGGCGCGTGGCGGGGCCGCTCACCGGCATGGGAGCGCAGATTGCGTTCCTGGGGGCGCCCGGACACGACGGACTGCCGATGGAGGTGCACGGCGCGGCGCTCTCGCCCCTCCACTTCGTGAATCACACGGCGAGTGCCCAGGTGAAAGGCGCGCTGCTCCTCGCCGGGCTGGCGAGTGGCGTGGCGGTCACCATCGAGGAGCCCACGCCATCGCGCGACCATTCCGAGCGCATGCTTCGTGCGCGGAACGTGCAGCTGGCGGTGCACGACGGGCGCGTGGAGTTGGCTGCCGCGCAGACGATCGCGCCGGCCGATGTCATCGTCCCGTCGGATCCGTCGTCGGCCACGTTCTTTGTCGCGCTCGCGGCGATGGCGACAGGCGGGGAACTGACCCTCGAGAATGTCTGCCTGAACCCCACGCGCACGGGCGCGTTCGATGTGCTGCGTCGGATGGGCGCGAGCATCACCGAAACCGACGTCCGCGACGTGGGCGGTGAACGCATCGGCAGCCTCGTGGTGACGCCGTCGGCGCTGCGCGGCACCGAGATCGGTGGCGCCGAGATTCCGCGCTGCATTGACGAGCTGCCGATGATCGCCTGCCTGGCCACGCGCGGTACGGGTGACACGTACATCCGCGACGCCCACGAGTTGCGCGTCAAGGAGAGCGATCGCATCCGCGCGGTGGTGGACAACCTCCGCGCGATCGGCGCCAACGCCGAAGAGTTTCCCGATGGCATGCGCATCACCGGCACGGCGGCGCCGCTCGCCGGTCATGTGGTGACGCACGGCGATCATCGCTTGGCGATGGCGTTCGGGGTCCTGGGCGCGCTCCCGGGGAATCGCATCACGATCGATGATCCGGGATGCGTCAGTGTCTCGTATCCGACCTTCTGGCGCGACCTCGCGACCGCGATTGGTCCGGTGCTCCCCGACGCCCCCGCGGCGCCGGCGCGCGTGCCGCTGGTGATTGCGATCGACGGCCCGGCGGCATCGGGGAAGAGTTCGACCGCGCAGTGGGTCGCCCAGCGACTCGACGTGCGGCATGTGGACTCGGGCGCGTTCTACCGCGCGGTGACGTGGCTGGGGCTGACCAGTGGTGTCGCGCCGGAATCGTGGACGCCGGAACAGTTATTGGCCCTGGCCGGGCGCATCAGCTGGCGGCTGACTGACCGTTCCGTCCTCCCGCAGGTCGACGGCGAGGCCCGGGACGAAGAGCTCCGGGATACGCCGGTCACTCGCCAGGTGTCCCGCGTCGCCCAAATGCCCGCCATCCGGCAGTGGGTGAACGAGCAGGTCCGCGCCGCGGGCGCGGCCGTGGACGTGGTCGTGGACGGACGGGACATCGGCACGGCGGTCTTTCCCAATGCCGCCCTGAAGATCTTCCTGATTGCGGATAGCTGGGAGCGGGCGCGACGCCGGCTCATTCAGCGCCTCGGCCGGCGCCCGACCGACGCCAAGATCGCCGAGGAAACCGAGGCGCTGGTGGCCCGGGACGCCCAGGATGCCACCCAAAGCGCCCCGGCGCGCGACGCGGTGACGATCGATACCACCACCGTGACGCAGGAAGAGCAGGTGGAGCGGATCGTGGCGCTGGCGAAGGCGACCCGGGACAGGCTCCGGTCGACGGGTTGAACTGGCCGGCGGGTTCCCCTATGTTCATGGGTTCCCGCCATTTACATGGCCTTTTTCAACCCTCATCCCGTTCGCGGCGGGAGACGTTCCGCGAGTCTGGAGAACCCACACCACATGAGCACCGAACTGAGCCCCGAGCTCGCCGCCGAGATCGCAGCCGCGCAGGCCGAGATGGACAACGATGACGCGCCGATCTATGGCAAGCTGACCGCGCGCGAAAAGCGCGATCTGCAGAAGAGCCAGCTCCGCCCCCTCGCGAACCGCCGCCCCGAGCTCTACGAAGAAGACGAGTTCTCGTCGGACGAGTACGAGCGGATGATGGAGCTGTACAACGGGACGCTGGCGTCGATCGAAGAGGGTGAGATCGTCAAGTCGCGCGTTCTGGAGATCCGCGAGAACCTTGTCGTCCTCGACATCGGCTTCAAGAGCGAAGGCACGATCCCGCTCGAAGAATTCAAGGACATGCCCGACCTCAAGGCGGGCGATGAAGTCGAAGTCCTCCTCGAGCACCTCGAGGACCAGGAAGGCTCGGTCGTCCTCTCGAAGAAGAAGGCCGACTTCATGCGCGTGTGGGAGCGGATCCGCGTCGCGTACGAGAACGATCAGCCGGTGGAAGGCACGCTCGTCAAGAAGATCAAGGGCGGTGTCGTCGTCGACCTCATGGGCGTCGACGCGTTCCTCCCGGGTTCGCAGATCGCGCTGCGTCGCGTGCCGAACATCGACGAGCTCCTGGGCCAGAAGTACGAGTTCAAGATCATCAAGCTCAACAAGCGTCGCCGCAACATCGTGGTGTCGCGTCGCGTGATCCTCGAGACCGAACGCGCGGGCAAGCGCGAGAAGCTCATGAAGGAGCTCGCGAAGGATCAGGTGCGGAAGGGCGTCGTCAAGAACATCACCGACTTCGGCGCGTTCATCGATCTCGGTGGCGTCGACGGCCTGCTCCACATCACCGACATGTCGTGGGGCCGCATCTCGCATCCGAGCGAGATGGTCCAGATCGGCATGGAGCTCGAGATCAAGGTGCTCGACATCGATTGGGAGCGCGAGCGCATCTCGCTCGGCCTCAAGCAGCTGCAGAGCTACCCGTGGAAGGACGTCGCCGCCAAGTACCCGGTGGGTACGCGCGTCAACGGCAAGGTCGTGTCCATCACGAACTACGGCGCCTTCATCGAGCTCGAGCCGGGCATCGAAGGCCTCGTGCACATTTCCGAGATGAGCTGGACGCGCAACGTCCGTCATCCCTCCAAGATCGTGTCGATCGGCGAGGCCATCGAGGCGGTGGTGCTCAAGGTCGACGAGACCGAAGAGAAGATCTCGCTCGGCATGAAGCAGACCGAGCAGGATCCGTGGGTCATCCTCCCGCTCAAGTACCCGGTGGGTACGCGCATCAATGGCAAGGTCCGCAACCTGACCTCGTTCGGCGCCTTCGTCGAAATCGAGCCGGGCATCGACGGCCTCATTCACATCTCCGACATGTCCTGGACCAAGCGCGTCCAGCACCCGTCGGAAGTGGTGAAGAAGGGCGACGCGGTGGACGTGGTCATCCTCAACATCGACAGCGAAAACAAGCGCATCTCGCTCGGCCTCAAGCAGGCCGAGGAAGATCCGTGGCTTCGCATCGGTGAGACCTACCCGGTGGGCACGGAGCTCCCCGGCAAGGTCGTGCGCCTGATGGACAAGGGCGTGGTCGTCGATCTCGGCAACGACATCGAAGGCTTCGTGCCGGTCAGCCAGCTCAACCCGGAAGGCACGGTTACGAATCCGGCCGACTTCACGTACGAAGGCATGAACTTCGTGATGCGCGTGCTGGAGGTGGATCCCATCCACCGCCGCATCGTGCTGGCCGTGACGTCGATCCCGGAAGAGCAGCCGCCCAAGCCGGCCGAGCCGAGCAAGGTGCACAGCTCGGAAGACGAACTCGGTCTCTGAGTTCCTGGCAGCGTGAAATGAT